>NZ_JBHYVE010000003.1:431232-470548 GCF_042750035.1 Streptomyces sp. NPDC059452 | reverse complement strand
TCACAAAAAGTCTCTAGGCCGCCGCCGTATTAATATAAATCTCGTGTTCCTACAGGCGCGTGTTCTACAGGCGCGTGTTCTACAGGAACGAGTTGATCTGGATCGTCTCGGTCCGGCCGGGGCCGACGCCGATCGCGGAGATCGGTGCGCCCGACATCTCCTCCAGCGCCTTCACGTACGCCTGCGCGTTCTTCGGCAGGTCGTCGAAGGTCTGGGCCTTGGTGATGTCCTCGGACCAGCCCGGCAGGTTCTCGTAGATCGGCTTCGCGTGGTGGAAGTCGGTCTGGTTGTACGGGAGTTCCTCGACGCGCTTGCCGTCGATCTCGTACGCCACGCAGACCGGGATCTGCTCCCAGCCGGTGAGCACGTCCAGCTTGGTGAGGAAGAAGTCGGTCAGTCCGTTGACCCGGGTCGCGTACCGCGCGATCGGGGCGTCGAACCAGCCGCAGCGGCGGTCACGGCCGGTGGTGACACCGCGCTCGCCGCCGATGCGCCGCAGCGCCTCGCCGTCCTCGTCGAACAGCTCCGTCGGGAACGGACCGGCGCCCACACGCGTCGTATAGGCCTTGAGGATGCCGATGACGCGGCTGATCTTCGTCGGGCCGACACCGGCACCGGTGCAGGCGCCGCCCGCCGTCGGGTTCGACGAGGTGACGAAGGGGTACGTGCCGTGGTCGACGTCGAGCAGGGTGCCCTGGCCGCCCTCGAAGAGCACGACCTTGCCCTCGTCGATCGCATCGTTGAGGATCAGCGTCGTGTCGGCGACGTACGGCTTGATCTGCTCCGCGTACTGGAGCATCTCCTCCACGATCCGGTCCGCCTCGATGGCGCGCCGGTTGAAGACCTTGGCCAGGAGCTGGTTCTTCTGCTCCAGGGCGGCCTCGACCTTCTGCACCAGGATCGACTCGTCGTACAGGTCCTGGACGCGGATGCCCACGCGGTTGATCTTGTCGGCGTACGTCGGACCGATGCCACGGCCCGTCGTACCGATCTTGCGCTTACCGAGGAAGCGCTCGCTCACCTTGTCGAGCGTGACGTTGTACGGAGTGATCAAATGAGCGTTGCCGCTGATCAGAAGCTTGGACGTGTCGACGCCTCGCTCGTTCAGACCGCTCAGCTCGGAGAGCAGGACCGCCGGGTCGACCACGACACCGTTCCCGATGACCGGGGTACAGCCCGGTGACAGGATTCCGGAGGGGAGGAGATGCAGTGCGTACTTCTGGTCGCCCACGACGACCGTGTGACCGGCGTTGTTACCGCCTTGGTATCGCACGACATAGTCCACGGATCCACCGAGGAGATCGGTGGCCTTCCCCTTGCCCTCGTCACCCCACTGAGCACCGAGCAGCACAAGTGCGGGCACAGGCGTACACCCCTTCCGGGCGGGGCATGTCCAAGGTCAGGGGGCGTACGTAAAGGTCGTACCTGCCGCACGACGATGTACGGCAAAGCCTGAGCCGTCGAACCGGGTGCCCCGGAATAGACGAAGCCCCTGGCGCAATAGCGCAAGGGGCTCTTGCACCAAGATGCTACCCGAGGAAGGACCGAGGTGTCGGCTGCAGAGCCCCCCGGCGACGGCGGCGACCAGCTCCTGGTGGTCATCGACCCGGCCGCCCGCCGGACCGACGGCGAGTCCGTCCGGATCGCGAAGGACGTGCTGAGCGCCGGCTCGCGCGCCAAGATCTGCCTTCCGGACACCCCGGAGGAGTTCGCCCGGGCCCTGTCCCGGCGGGGTTCGCGCCGCCCGGTGGTGGTCGGCGACGACCATGCGCTGCTGCGTGCCGTGGCCCAGCTCCACCGGGAGCGGGAGCTCGCCGGGGGCGTCCTCTCCCTGATCCCCGTGGGGGCCGCGCACGCCCTGGAGGTGGCCCATGCCCTCGGTGTGCCCCGGGGCGCGGTGGCGGCCGCCCGGACGGCGCTGGACGGGGCGGTGCGCCGCCTGGACCTGCTGGTGGACGACAGCGACGGCGTGGTGCTCGGCCGCCTCCGCATCCCCGCCCCCATACCTGCGCCCGGGGCGGGGGCCCCGCACACCGGGGTCACGGCCGTCTGGGACACCTGCCGCTCCCTGGTGACCTCCCTGGTCCGCCCGGCGGCCCCGGGCGCCGCCACCGCGCCCCCGGGCACGTACCGGCTGCGGGTCGAGGCGGACGGGGTGCTGCTGAGCGACCTGGACGCGCCCGTGCGGGGTGTCTCGGTGCTCTCCCAGGGCGACGGGGGCCTCGCCGACGTGGTCGTCCGCACCTCGGCGGGCGAGGACGTCACGGCGGAGGCCAAGGCCGTCACCGTCTCGGGTGCGGACTTCCGCTACCGGGCCGACATACGGACCGGCGGCCCGGTGCGGACCCGGACCTGGACGGTACGGGCGGGCGCCTGGGGGCTGATGCTGCCGGTCCCGGCGAGCGCGGACGGGACGACGGGCGCACGCTGAAGAGGTACGTACGGCACGTACGGGATAGGGGGTACGTACGGGACAAGGGGTACGTACGGGAATCGGCCATGGAGGTGACCGTCATGACCAGGGTTGCTGTCGGATGGCATGTCGAGCTCGAATTCGAGGAGGACTCGCACCGCACGCGCGCCGCGGCCCTCGTCCGTCTCTCCGACGGAACGGAGGTACGCGCCCACGGCTACGCCAGCCGCCACCCCTCGGACGAGGACCAGCAGCGGGTGGGCGAGGAGATCGCGGGGGCGCGGGCGCTCAACGAGATGGCGATGAAGCTGCTGACCAAGGCACACGAGGAGATCGACGAGGCGTCGGGCAGGAAGTCGTACCCACTGACGTGACGTTCCGCCGGTGCTTCAGCCCCTCCTTCGCGCCGGGAGCCGGGCCGCCTTTTCAGCCCCTCTTCCGCGCCGGGGGGTCGGGCCCCCATTTCAGCCCCTCCTTCGCGCCGTGGCGGCGGGCCGCCTTCAGCCCTTCTTCCGCGCCGAGGGGGCGGGGCCCCATTTCAGCCCCTCCTTCACGCCGGGGCGGCGGGCCGCCTTCAGCCCTTCTTCCGCATCGAGGGGGCGGGGCGCCTTTTTCAGCCCCTCCGGCGTTTGAGGAGCGGGGGTCCGGGGGCGGCGCCCCCGGGGCTTGAGGAACCGCGCCCGCGCCCGGCGGCGTCTCCCCGCACATGGAGACCCGACGAGACGCCGTCACCGGAACCGCAGGCTGCGCGGCCGCCGTGCTCGGCGCCCTCGCGGGCATCGCGGTCTGGTTCCCGTACGGGAGGAGAGGCCTCTCCGGCGGCTTCGAGGGCGAGACCGCCCCGTACGTCTTCCTGCTCGGGGTGCCCGTCATGGTCATCGGCGGGGCGACCGCCGCCCTGGCCGTCTTCGCCCTCGTACGGGGCCGGTGGCGCCCCGCACTCGGGCTGGCCGCCGCCCTCGCGGGGATCGCCGCCTTCGGCCACGGCTTCGACGTGCTGGGCGACCCGCAGTCGCTGGAGGACTGCGGCCCGCCTTGCTGAACGGGGTCCCTAGACCTCCACCCGTAGCTCCTTCAGCCCCCGGATCACGTACCCCGGGTGCCACTCCGGCTCCGCCACCAGCCGCATCCCGGGCGCCTTCCGCAGCAACTCCCCGAAGGAAGCCGCCAGTTCGAGCCGTGCCAGCGGAGCACCCAGGCAGTAGTGGATACCCGCGCCGAACGTCACGTGCGGGTTGTCCGACCGGGTCAGGTCCAGCGTCTCCGGGTGCGCGAACCGCTCCGGGTCCCGGTTGGCCGAGCCGAACAGCAGCGCCACCTCCGCGCCCCGCCCGATCACCTGCCCGTCGATCTCGATGTCGTCCAGCACCCACCGCTCGAAGAGCTGCAACGGGGTGTCGTAGCGCAGGAGTTCTTCCACAGCTGTCGGCAGCAAGGCAGGCGCGGCACGGAGGGCGGCGAGTTGCTCCGGGTGGTGGAAGAGCGTGCGCCACCCGTTGACCGTGGTGTTCACCGTCGCCTCGTGGCCCGCGTTCAGCAGCAGCACGCAGGTGGAGACCATCTCCTGCTCGGTCAGCCGCTCGCCCTCGTCGTGGGCGGCGATGAGCGCCGAGATCAGGTCGTCACCGGGGGCGGTGCGCCGCTCCGCGATGAGCCCGCGCAGATACGCGGAGAACTCCTCCGACGCCCGGACGGCCGCCTTCGCCGTCTCCTCCGACGGATTCAGCTCGAACATCCCGCAGATCGCCGCCGACCAGGGCCGCAGCGGCGCCCGGTCCTCCTCCGGCACGCCCAGCATCTCCGCGATCACGGCGACCGGCAGCGGTTCGGCGACCTCCGCAAGCAGGTCCCCGCCGCCCCTGGCCACGAACGCGTCGACCAGTTCGGCAGCCAGCCGCCGTACGGTCGGGGCGAGGTTCTCGACCGTACGCGGGGTGAACGCCTTGGAGACGAGCCGCCGGATGCGGGGGTGGTCGGGGGCCTCCAGGTCGAGCAGCCCCTGCCCGTTGAGCGTGGTGAACGGCTCGTGCGCGGCGGGCGGCGGGGTGCGGCCGAACTCCTCGTGGGTGAAGCGGTGCAGATACGTACGGCCCAGCCGCCGGTCGCGCAGGAGGGCCGATACGTCGGAGTGGTGCGGGATCAGCCACTGCCCGGTCGGCTCGAACCAGTGCGCCCGGCCGGCGGCGCGCAGGGCGGCGTAGGCGGGGTAGGGATCGGCGACGAAGGCGGGCGACCAGGGATCGAAGGACACGTGCATGGCCCGACGCTACCCGCGTCCGCCCCCACCGCAAGAGGCCCGCACCCGGACCCCGCCGCGCTACCCCGGAGTCACCAGCCTCGCCTCGTACGCGAACACCGCCGCCTGCGTCCGGTCGCGCAGGCCCAGCTTCACCAGGATGCGGCTGACGTGCGTCTTGATCGTGGACTCGGCGACGATCAGGTGCGAGGCGATCTCCGCGTTCGAGAGCCCCTGCGCGATCAGGACGAGCACCTCCGTCTCGCGCTCCGTGAGGTCCCCGATCCGGGCGAGGGCGGGCGGCCGGGGGGACTCCGCGAGCTTGGAGAACTCGGTGATCAGCCGCCGGGTCACGGTCGGCGCGAGCAGCGCCTCGCCCGAGGCCACCACCCGTACGCCGTCCGCGAGCTGCCGGGCCGAGGCGTCCTTGAGGAGGAAGCCCGAGGCCCCGGCCCGCAGCGCCTGGTACACGTACTCGTCCAGGTCGAACGTCGTCAGCACCAGCACCTTGGCGTCCACGACCTGCGCGACGATCTCGCGGGTGGCGTCGATGCCGTTCATCCCGGGCATCCGGATGTCCATCAGGACGACGTCCGGGAAGAGGGCGGCGACCTTGTCGATGGCCTCCCGGCCGTCCACCGCCTCGCCCACGACGGTGATCCCCGGCATGGCGTTGAGCAGCACGGAGAAGCCCTCGCGGACCATCATCTGGTCGTCCACGATGAGGACGCGGATGTCGTTGACGGGGGCGTCGTCGGCGCGGATGTCGTCGGCGCGGCTGTCGTTCACGTGCGGTCCGCCTTCTTGTCCAGCTTGTCCAGGACGACGGTGGCTCCGGGCGCGGGGACCGGCTCAGCGACCCTGACCGGTTCGGCCGGCTCCTCCGCCACCGCCACGGGGAGGAAGGCCGTGACCTCGTACCCGCCGTCCTCCGTCACCGCGGCCGTCATCACCCCGTTCAGCATCGCGACCCGCTCCCGCATCCCGGTGATCCCGTGCCCGGCCCCCGGCGACGGCTTGACCGGCCCGGTCGGGGGCCCGTTGACGACGCGCAGCCCGATCCCGCCGAGCACGTACGCGATCTCGACCCGGGCCGAGGCGCCCGGCGCGTGGCGGAGGGTGTTGCTGAGGGCTTCCTGGATGATCCGGTACGCCGACAGCTCGACGCCCTGGGGCAGCTCGCGGACGGCTCCGGTGACCACCTTCTCCGTCTCCAGGCCGGTGTCCCGGACGTTGGCCAGGAGCCCGTCGAGCACGGCGAGGGTGGGCTGCGGGGCGTCGGGGGCCTCGTAGTCCTCCGCCCGTACGACTCCGAGGACGCGGCGCAGCTCGGTGAGGGCGGCCACCGCGTTCTCCCGGATGGTGACGAAAGCCTGCTCCAGCTCGGGCGGCGGGTTCTCCACCCGGTAGGGGGCGGCCTCCGCCTGGATGGCGACGACCGACATGTGGTGGGCCACCACGTCGTGGAGCTCCCGGGCGATGGTGGTGCGCTCCTCCAGCAGCGTGCGCCGGTCGCGTTCGACGGCGGTGACGGTGCGCTGCACGGTGACCTCGCGTTCGGCGTCGCGGACCTCCCGGTCGGCGTCGCGCCGGACCTGGACCACGGTGACGATGAGCAGCGCGAAGGCGGAGAGGGTGGCCACGGTCGCGGTGTCGGACGGGGCGCCGCCCTCCAGCACCACCCCGAACAGCAGGGTCAGCAGCCACATCCAGGCGGCGGTACGAGGCCGGGTCCGGGCGGCCACGACCACCAGGACCACGACCTGCCCGGCCAGGGCGTTGGGCGCCAGCCCGTCGCTGCCCAGGATCGCGCAGAAGAGGGTCGCGGCCATCGAGCCCCAGAACGCGGCGACCGGCCTGACCAGGGTCATCGCGACGGCGATCGCGGGCACCAGCCCCACCAGGAGCCGGAACTGCCAGCTGGAGAACCCGGCCAGCATCACGATCAGGGCGGCGAACAGCACCAGGGCGTGCGGGGTCCAGACGGCGAACCGCCGCAGCCCCTCGGGCAGCCGCCGTATGACCCGCCCCTCCGGCGAGAGCGGCGGCATCGGGCGGTAGGCGAACGCCTCACGGAACAGGTCTTCCCGCAGGCCGTCCATCGCACCGGCGGCCGCCCTGAACTCCGGGCTTCGGTTCTTCGTCTGGGTCTCGGTCACGCTTCAACGGTAGGCGGCGGCGGAGGGCCGGTCGTCAGTACCGATGCGGATTCCGAGGTATCCGCCTCAAGTACTACGCGCCGGCCGTCCGCCCGCCTGCCGGAGGGTTCGGGGGCACGGACGGAAGCCCTCCGCCCGCCCCCGAAGAGCCCTCCGCGAGTCACGCGCGGAAGAACTCCGCGTGCTCCTCGGCCCACTGCGCGAAGGTCCGGGCCGGGCGTCCGGTGACCTTCTCGACCGTGTCGATCACGGTCCTGCCCTCCGGCGGGGTGTCCCGGTAGACCTCGATCAGGAACCCGATCACGTCCTCGGGCATCCCCTTGGCCCGCCACCCGGTCAGCGCCTCCTCCTCGGTGAGCTCGACCAGCTCGATCCCCTGGCCCCGCGCCTCCGCGACCGCCGCCACCTTGTCGCCGACGGTCAGCGCCTGCGGTCCGGTGATCAGGTAGACCTGACCGCCGTGGCCGTCCTCGGTGAGCGCCGTCGCCGCGACCGCGCCGATGTCGGACTCGTGGACCATCGCGCTCAGCCGGTCGGTGAAGGGCTCACGGACGACGCCCTCGGCCTTGATGCCGGGCGCCCACTCCAGGGCGTTCGCCATGAACTCGACCGGCATGACGACGGTCCACGCGAGCCCGCTCGCCCGCACCGCGGTCTCCATCGGGGTGTCCCCGCCCCCGTTGAGCACGGTCACCCTGCGCACCCCCGCCGCGCGGGCCAGCTCCATGATCTCCTCGCCGGTCTCCAGCGGGGCGAAGAGACCGCCGTCGAAGGTGATCAGGTGCAGCCCGGTCGCCCCCTCCAGCGCGCTCACCAGCGAGGCCGGGTCGGCGAGGTCGCCGCGCACGACGTCGACGCCCGCCGGGAACTCCGCGCGCGCCGGGTCGCGCGTCACGGCCCGGACGTGCTCGCCGCGCTCCAGCAGCTGCTCGACCACTCGACGGCCGACCGTTCCCGTGGCTCCGGTCACCAGGATCGTCATTGCGGGTCTCCTTCGTTCGGTTCGACAACACCCAACTTAGGGACCCTTGCGGTCAGCTCCTGTCCGCAATCAAGCCCGTCGCGGAGACGGTTTCTCCCTCACCACGCGAGCTGGGTGATCTCCTCCGCCACGATCGCGCAGGCGTCGGCGGCGGGGTCGATCAGCGGGAAGTGCCCGACATCGCCGAGCAGCGTCAGCCCGACCGTCTCGCCGGACTTCGCCGCCGCGTCGACGTACGCCTCCGAGACGGCCAGCGGGACCTCGGTGTCCTCCTCGCCGTGGACGATCGCGGTGGCGATGCCGGTGGGCAGCAGGAGGCCGGGGTCGGCGTGGGCGGCCCGCTCCTCGAACTCCGCTCCCTCTCCGACGAGTTGGGTGACCGCGCCGCCGCACACCGCCAGCTCCACCGCCGTGGTGAAGTCCGCGATCGGGGCCAGCGCGACGACCCCGCGCAGCGGCGGCGGGGCGGGCAGGTGCCACGGCGACCCCTCGGGCAGGACGTGCCGTGCCGCCGCCCAGAGCGCGAGGTGACCGCCCGCCGAGTGCCCGGCGACCACGACCCGGCGTACGTCGGCCTCCGGAAGCTCCCGGGCGGCCAGGGCCGGTACGGCGTCGAGCGCGGCGGCCACATCGTCGAAGGTCTCGGGCCAGCGCCCCGCGAGGGGCTCGGCACCGGGCGCCCGGCCGCCCTCTTCGCCACCGCGCCGGTACTCCACGTTCGCCACGGCGAACCCCCGCCGGGCCAGGAAGTCCGCGAGCGGGGAGAGGTGCGCCCGGTCGTAGCGGGCCCGCCAGGCGCCGCCGTGCAGCAGGACGACGAGGGGGGCGCCGGTGCGTCCGTCGCGCGGGGCGTAGAAGTCGACGACCTGGTCGGGGTGGTCCCCGTAGGCGACGGTCCGGTCGGGGGCGACCACGGGATGCGCGAACGCCGATGCGCTCTCGGCTGCGTCCCGATCACGCGCGGCAGAATCCGACATGCTGCTCAACCGTCCTATGCCTGTGTCCTGTACCTGTGCCAGTTGCCCAACTGGGTTGACCTGCGGGGACGGTACCAGTCATCGGCACCGCCCCCGCCCGGTCGTACACCGCCTGACGGCACGTCAGGCGGCCGGTACCTCGTCGAGCACCTCGGCCAGGACCCGAGCCGCCCGTTCCGCGTCGGCGAACCCGACGTACAACGGGGTGAAACCGAACCGCAGCACATCGGGCCGCCGCCGCAGGTCGCCCACGACGCCCCGCTCGATGAGCCGGCGCATCACGGGCTCGGCCTCGGCGCAGCGCAGGGCGACCTGACTGCCGCGTTCGGCGTGTGCGGCCGGGGTGAGCGAGGTGACCCGGCCCGCCGGTACGTACGCCTCGACGCACTCCAGGAAGAAGTCCGTCAGGGCCAGCGACTTGGCCCGGACGGCGTCCACGGAGACCCCGTCCCACACGTCCAGCGCCGCCTCCAGCGTGAGCATGGAGACGATGTCGGGCGTGCCGACCCGGCCCCGTACGGAACCGTCCGCCGGGGCGTAGTCGGAGGTCATGCCGAACGGGTCGGCATGCGAGTTCCAGCCCGGCAGCGGGGAGTCGAAGGCGGACTGGTGGCGCTCGGCGACGTACAGGTACGCGGGCGAGCCGGGGCCGCCGTTCAGGTACTTGTAGGTGCAGCCGACCGCGAGGTCCACCCCGTGCTCGTCCAGTCCGACCGGCAGCGCGCCCGCGCTGTGGCAGAGGTCCCAGACGACGATCGCGCCCGCCGCGTGCACGGCGGCGGTCAGACCGGGCAGGTCGTGCAGCCGTCCCGTACGGAAGTCCACCTGGTTGAGGAGGACGGCGGCCGTACGGGGGCCGAGCGCGGCCGGTACGTCGGCGGGGTCGACGGGCACGATCCGGTGGCCGGTGAGCCGGGCGGCGGAGGCGGCGATGTACCCGTCCGTGGGAAACGTCGTGGCGTCAACCAGGATCTCGTCGCGTACCCCGTCCACGAGGGACGGATCCCCGGCCGCGCGGGAAGGCTCCCCGTCCGCGAGGGACGGACCCTCACCCACGCGGGACGGCTCCCCGCCCCGGAGGGAAGCGAGGCGGGTGGCCGCGACGACGGCCTTGAAGACGTTCACGCTGGTCGAGTCGCCGACGACGATCTGCCCGGCGGCGGCCCCGACGAGCGGGGCGATCCGGTCGCCGATCCGCTCGGGCGCGGTCCACCAGCCGCTCTCGCCCCAGGACCGGATGCGCAGCTCGCCCCACTGCCGGGTGAGGACGTCCTGCACCCGGGCGGGGACGTGGACGGGCAGCGCGCCGAGCGAGTTGCCGTCGAGGTAGACGCCGTCGTCGAGGACGAAGAGCTTGCGCCGCGCGGCGAGCGGATCGGCGGCGTCGAGTCCCAGTGCCCGCTGCCGGAGGTCTTCCCGTGAGGTCTCAGACATGGCTGCGCGCCGTCCACAGCTCGGGGAACACGTTCTTCGTGGCGCGCTTCTCCAGCCAGGCCACCCCGGCGGAGCCGCCGGTACCGGTCTTGGAGCCCATGGCGCGCCGGGTGGCGACGAGATGGTCGTTGCGCCATCGCCAGACGAGCTCGCCGACGTCGGTCAGCAGCTCGCCGAGGCGCACCAGCTCGTCGTTCTGGTCCTCGGAGCCGTAGATCTGCGCCCACACCGCCTCGACCTCGGGCGAGGGAACGTACCGCTGGGTCAGGTCCCGGGTGATCACGGCCTCGGGGATCGCGTACCCGCGCCGGGCCAGCAGGGCGAGCGTCTCGTCGTACAGGCTGGGCTCGCCGAGCGCCTTCTCCAGCTCGGCGTACACGCGGGGCGCGCCCCGGTGCGGCACCAGCATGGAGGCGGACTTGTCGCCGAGCAGGAACTCCATCCGCCGGTACATCGCGGACTGGAACCCGGAGCCCTCGCCGAGCGAGCCCCGGTAGGAGTTGAACTGGGCGGGGGTGAGTCCGGCCAGCGGCCGCCAGGAGTCGTTCAGCGCCTCCAGCTCGCGCAGCGACCGCTTCAGGGCGTCGCGCGCGACCGGTATGCGGTCCTCGCGCAGGGCGCGGGTGGCGGTCTCCCACTCATGGACGATGACCGTGAACCACAGCTCCATGACCTGGGTGGTGACCAGGAAGACCATCTCGCCGGGGTCGTCCGAGCGGAGGTGCTGGAGGTGGGTCAGGACGTCCGCCTGGACATAGTCCTCGTACGGAGTCGTTCCCGCGAAGTCCAGGTACGGGGTGTCCGCACCGGTGGCTTCGGGGTCGGGGTGATTGGTCGACATCGCTGTCTCCTCGACACGAGCTTCCGGGTAGCGGTCCGCCCCTTCCATGAGGTGATGGGCTCCGGTCCCCTGCTCGCATACTAAGCCGCTCCCCGCCCGGTGCGCGTGGGCGGGGAGGCGGCTCAGGAGAAGACTGCTCAGCTCAGGATGTCGGCGGCGGTCGGCGAGGAGTCGCGCAGGAAGGTCGAGCAGCGCTCGTGCTCCTGGGTCTCCCCGATGGACCCGGCGGCCCGGGCCAGGGCGTGCAGGGCGCGGAGGAAGCCGCGGTTCGGCTCGTGCTCGAACGGTACGGGGCCGTGGCCCTTCCAGCCGGCCCGGCGCAGGGCGTCGAGGCCGCGGTGGTAGCCGGTACGGGCGTACGCGTACGACTCGATGACCCGGCCGCCCTCGTACGCCTCGTCGGCGAGCTGCGCCCAGGCGAGCGAGGAGGTGGGGTACTTCGCGGCGACCTCGGCGGGCGGGGTGCCGGCGGCGAGCAGCTCGCGCGGCTCGGGGTCGTCGGGGAGGTGGGTCGGGGCGGGGCCCCCGAGAAGGTTCTCGTGGATGGACATGGATCAAGTGTGCCTGGAGCGGGGCGCGGGTGCTGCGCCGATGTCGGCCTTGTCGCTCGCGTACCCGGGGAAGGGCTCACCGTTCCCGCTCCGGCTCCAGCGGTGGGGCCACCACCCCACAGTGGACGGTGCACTCGGGCCGCTCCTCCTTCGGGGTGGCGGGGGCCGCCGGGGTGCGAACGGTCCACCAGGCGAGGACCGCGCCCGCCACCAGCAGCCCGGCACACATCGGCATCGCCCGCCGGAAGGTCGCGGCGAACTCGCCCGCGTCCCGGTACGCCTCCGGCCCCATCCCGGCGAGCAGCGGCAGCGCGGCCACCGCGATCAGCCCGGCGGCACGGGCGGCCGCGTTGTTGATCCCGCTGGCCAGCCCGGCCTTCCCCGTGTCCACGGCGGCCAGGACCGTCGCGGTGAGCGGGGCCACGACCACGACGAGCCCGGCACCGAGCACGAGGACGGCGGGCAGCACCTCGCTCACGTACGAGCCGAAGGAAGCGCTGTCCGCCCCCACCCGCAGCATCAGGAGCATCCCGGCGGCGGCCAGCAGCGGCCCCACCGTGAGCGGGATGCGCGGCCCGATCCGCCGCCCCAGCTCCCCCGACCAGGCGGAGAACAGCAGCATGAGCACCGTGGTGGGCAGCAGCGCGGTACCGGCCCCGAGCGCCGAGTACCCGGCGACCACCTGGAGCTGGATGGCGGAGAGGAAGAAGAAGCCGCCGAGGGCCGCGTAGACGCAGAAGGTCACCAGGTTGACCGAGGTGAAGAGCCGGGAGCGGAAGATCGACGGCGGCAGCATCGGATCGGCCCGCCGCTGCTCCACCAGCACGAACGCCACCCCGAGCAGCAGCCCGCCGAGCGCCGCTCCGATCACCACCGGCGAGGCGCCCCGCCCCGGCGCCTCGATCAGCGCGTACGTCACCCCCGCCAGCGCGAGCGCCCCGAGCGCGGCCCCCAGCACGTCGAACCGGCCGTGCGCCGCCGGATCGCGTGACTCCGGTACGTGGCGGAGGGCGACGGGTACGCAGATCGCGGCGAGCGGCAGGTTGAGCAGGAAGACCCACCGCCACCCGGGCCCGTCGACGAGCCACCCGCCCACGAACGGCCCCACGGCCGCCCCGACCCCGCCGAACCCGGACCAGAGGCCCACGGCACGCGCCCGGTCGTCCGGATGGAAACTGGCCTGGATGAGCGCGAGGGACCCCGGAGTGAGCAGCGCCCCGCCGACCCCCTGAAGGGCGCGGGCGGCGATGAGGACCCCTGCGTTCGGCGCGATCCCGCAGAGCAGCGAGGCGGCGGCGAACCACACCACCCCCACCACGAACACCCGCCGCCGCCCGTACCGGTCCCCGAGCGCCCCGCCCAGCAGGATCAGCCCGGCGAGGGTGAGCATGTACGCGTTGACGGTCCACTGGAGCGCGGCGAGATCGGTGTCGAGGTCGGCGCCGATGCGGGGCAGGGCGACGTTGATGACGGTGGAGTCGAGCATCGCCATCCCGGACCCGAGCACGGTGGTGAGCACGACCCACCGCCCGACGGGCGAGACGACCCGGATCTCCCCGGGGGCGGAGGGGGCAGCGGCCATGGGGCCAGCCTGCCCCAATCAAGCCCCTCCAGCGATCGAGGAGACCCCACCCGGGAACTCGGCCCGCACAACAAGCCCCTCCAGCAATCGAGGACGCCCCACCCGGGAACTGGGCCCGCGCAACAAGCCCCTCCAGCGATCAAGGAGACCTCGCCCGGGAACTGGGCCCGCACAAATAAGCCCCTCCGGCGATTGAGGAGCGGGGGACCGGGGGCAGCACCCCCGAACACCACCGACCGCCGCAGGGCTCACACGGCCCGAACCACCCGCACGGCCCGCACCAACGCCTCCACCCCCACCTCGACCTTCCCCCGAGGGCACCCCACATTCAGCCGCACAAACCCCGGCGCCCCATAAACCGCACCGCCCATGATCGCCACCTTCTCCCGCTCCACCAGCACCCGCTGCAACGCCTCGTCGTCCACCACCCCCGCCCCCCGCAGGTCGATCCACGCCAGGTACCCGGCCTGCGGTGGCTCCCACCCCAGCTCGGGCAGATCCGCGGCGAGCCGCTCCGCGACGTACGCCAGATTCCCCGCCACATACCCCCGCACCGCGTCCAGCCACGGGCCGCCCTCCCGGTACGCCGCGATGTGCGCGGTCAGCGACAGGACGGCCGGAGACGCCAGCCCCTCCGCCGTCTGCATCCGCCGCAGATACTCCGCCCGGTCGGCGGGATCACCGATGAGCCCGTACGAACCGGTCAGCGCGGGAAAGTTGAAGGCCTTCGACCCGGAGGAGACGACCGCCCAGCGACCGGCCCCCGTCACCCGCGTCCACGGCACATGGACGTACCCCTCGTGCACGAAGTCCGCATGGATCTCGTCGCTGACCACAGCCACCCCGTACCGCTCCGACAGCTCCGCCATCCGGGTCAGCTCGGCGCCCGTCCAGACCCGCCCGGTCGGATTGTGCGGCGAACAGAGGACCAGAACCTTCGCGTCCGCCCGGGACAGCTCCCGCTCCAGCGCCTCCCAGTCCCCCACCGGCACCCCGCGCAGCTCCCGCCCGAGCCCGGTGACCGCCTTGCGGAAACCGTCGTACGTAGGGGTGTGGACGACGACCCCGTCCCCCTCCCCCGTCCACATCTGGAGGAGCTGGGAGAGCTGGCTGAGGACGGACGGGCCGTAGACGAGCTGCCCGGTGTCGATCTCGGTGCCGTACCGGGTGGCGTACCAGTGCGCGATGGCCGAGCGGAAGTCGTCCTGCTGCCAGGTGGTGTAGCCGAAGACGCCGTGCTCCACCCGGGCCCGCAGCGCGTCCAGCACCTCGGGGGCGGTGGCGAAGTCCATGTCGGAGATGGTGAAGGGCAGCAGCCCGTCGACCCCGAACCGGTCGGCGACCCCGTCCCACTGGACGCACCAGGTGCCCCGGCGGTCGACAACGGCGTCGAAGTCGTACGGTTCGTGCTGCTGCTCGGCCACGGGTGGCCCTCCTTGCTCGCGTTGCTCGTCGCTCTCGGCACAGCAACGGGCCCGGCCCCCTGGAGGGGAACCGGGCCCGACGCCGTACATCCGTCATCCGTACCGTACTGACGGCGTGGTTACTTCAGCTTCGTACCCGTGGAGCGCAGGTTCGCGCATGCCTCGGTGACGCGCACGGCCATACCGGCCTCGGCGGCCTTGCCCCAGGTGCGCGGGTCGTAGGTCTTCTTGTTGCCGACCTCGCCGTCGACCTTCAGGACACCGTCGTAGTTACGGAACATGTGGTCCGCGACCGGACGGGTGAAGGCGTACTGGGTGTCGGTGTCGAGGTTCATCTTGACGACGCCGTTCTCCAGCGCGGTGGCGATCTCCTCGGCGGTGGAGCCCGAACCGCCGTGGAAGACGAAGTCGAACGGCTGGCTGCCGGCCGGCTTGCCGTACTTCTCGGAGACGCCCGCCTGGAGGTCCTTCAGCAGCTCGGGGCGAAGCACGACGTTGCCCGGCTTGTAGACACCGTGGACGTTGCCGAAGGAGGCGGCCAGCAGGTAGCGGCCCTTCTCGCCCAGGCCGAGCGCCTCGGCGGTGCGCAGCGCGTCGTCGACGGTCGTGTACAGCTCGTCGTTGATCTCGTGCGTGACACCGTCCTCCTCGCCGCCGGTCGGGGTGATCTCGACCTCAAGGATGATCTTCGCGGCGGCGGCCTGGGCCAGCAGCTCCTGGCCGATGGCCAGGTTGTCGGCGAGGGTCTCGGCCGAGCCATCCCACATGTGGGACTGGAACAGCGGGTTCAGACCCTTGGCGACGCGCTCGGCGGAGACGGCGAGCAGCGGACGTACGTAACCGTCCAGCTTGTCCTTGGGGCAGTGGTCCGTGTGCAGCGCGACGGTGACGTCGTACTTGGCGGCGACGATGTGCGCGAACTCGGCCAGGGCGACCGCGCCCGTCACCATGTCCTTGTTGTACTGGCCGCCCAGGAACTCCGCACCGCCCGTGGAGATCTGGACGATGCCGTCGCTCTCGGCCTCCGCGAAGCCGCGCAGGGCGGCGTGCAGGGTCTGCGTCGAGGTGACGTTGATGGCCGGGTAGGCGAACTTGCCCGCCTTTGCCCGGTCGAGCATCTCGGCGTAAGCCTCGGGGGTTGCGATGGGCATCTGACCGCTCCTTGGGATGTGCGGATGTGCAGGCTGGTCCCTGACCTGGGGGCGACGTCATCGTCGCCCCCATCTTCCCAGACTCTCCCTTCGGCTCCACCCGGCGGACCCTGTTTCACGTGAAACAGTCCGCCCTGCCCGATATAGCGATCCGGCTCAGGCGAGACCGAGGTCGGCCACCGAGTAGACCTGGACGTAGGGCAGACCGGCCTCCGCGATGGCCGGAGCGGCGCCCCGCTCGACGATCACGGCGACGGCGACGACCTCGCCACCCGCCTCCCGTACGGCCTCGACGGCGGTCAGCGGCGAACCGCCGGTGGTGGAGGTGTCCTCGACCACCAGGCAGCGGCGGCCCTTCACATCGGTGCCCTCGATCCGGCGCTGCATCCCGTGCGCCTTCTGCGCCTTGCGGACCACGAACGCGTCCAGGCTCTTACCCCGCGCGGCGGAGGCGTGCAGCATCGAGGTGGCGACCGGGTCGGCGCCCAGCGTCAGCCCGCCCACGCAGTCGTAGTCCAGCTCGGCGGTGGCGTCCAGCATGGCCTGGCCGACCAGCGGCGCGGCCTTGCCGTCCAGGGTGATCCGGCGCAGGTCGATGTACCAGTCGGCTTCCAGACCCGAGGAGAGGGTCACCTTGCCGTGCACCACGGCCTTGTCCTTGATCTGCTGGAGCAGGTCAGCGCGTACGTCAGTCATGTCCACGAGGGTAAGCGCATGCCGAAACGCCCGGAGCACGCCCCGCCTCGGAGCCGCGTCGCACGCCCGCCTCAGAGCCGCGCCCAGCTCCAGGTCGTCGTGATCTCCAGCGGGTCGATCGGGGTGACCAGCCGAGGCGCGGTGTTCAGCCCGTTCGGCGGGCCGGACTGCGGCTCAACGCAGACCGCCTCGTCCTGCTCGTCGTAGATCACGACCCACTCGCTGCGGCTCTTCACCGTCAGCTCCAGCCGCTCCGGCCAGGTGAGCTTGACCTCGACGCCGTCGGGCATCCCGAAGCAGTCGTCCCACGGTCCGGGTACGGGGTCGATGCGGCGGCCGGTCGGCAGGTGGTCGCCGCCGCGCTCCTCCTGCCAGGCGGCGTCGAAGGAGAGCTCGGCGTCCCGGCCGTCCCCGAGGCTGCGGTGGAACCAGGGGTGCCAGCCCGCCTGGGCCGGGAAGGAGTCGCCGTACGTCTCCACGGCGAGGCCGAGGGTCAGCGTGTCCTCGGTCAGCTCGAAGGTCTGGGTCACCCGGCCCGGGTACGGCCAGGGCTCGGCGAGGTCGTAGTAGAAGGCCGCCTGCGCCTTGTCCGCGAGGGCGGTCAGCCAGGAGGTGTCCCGGCCGGTGCCGTGGATGGCGTGCGGCGGGGAGTTCAGGGGCAGTTGGTGGGAGGCGTCGCCGTTACGGAACTCCCCGTACCCGGTACGCCCGCACCAGGGAACCATGGGGAAGCAGCCGTACCGCTCGCCCTGGCGCAGCAGTTCGGTGGAGCCGATCCGCAGGCTGCTGATCCGGCAGCCGTGGGCGGGGTGGACGGTCAACTCGGCGTCGCCGGCACTCAGCCTGACGTTCTCTTCGCTACTGCTCACCCGACGACCCTACTGTCGGCCCGCAGGAGTGTCCCGCCGGTCCGGCCGGATCGGGCCCCCTACCTCCGGCGCCGCAACGCCCGGCCCAGCACCACGGCGGAGGCGAGCGCGAGGGCGGCCGCCGGGGCTACCCAACGCAGGGTGCTGCGCGCACCGCCCGCGTCCGGCGAGGGCACGGGGGCGTACCGGCCGCGCGGGGGCGCGTGGTCGACCTCCTCCGCACTGCGCCCGATCATGGTCCGGCGGGCGTGCGCGGCCTCGGCGGGCGGTTCGTCGGGGACGGTGAACTCCACTCCGGCGACGGGGTCGAGGGCGGGCGGGGGGACGGGCGAGTCGAAGACGGAGCCGGGTTCGTCGGCGGCGGGGACGTCGGAGCCGGGGATGTCGGAGCCGGGGTCGGGTTCGTCGGCGGCGGAACCGGCTTCCGTACGGTCATCCGTACCGGTATCCGCAGCGGCACCAGCATCAGCGCCGTCCTCAGCAGCGGCACCGGCATCGGCACCGGCCTCCTCGTGTGCCGCCAGCGTCTCCGTCACCAGCTGCTGGGTGAAGCGGTCCAGGAGCCGCTGGGCCGCCGCGAGCGCGGCGCCCTCCTCCAGCTCGACCAGCCGGCCGTCCCCGCTCGCCGTACCGCTGTAGGCGAGCGTGGTCCCGCCGTCCGTCTCCGTGAGGCCGATGGTCAGGGCCAGCTTCACCGCACCGGTCCCCCGGGCCTCCACGCCCTCCCCGGTCACCGAGAAGCGCTCGTCCTCCGGGCCGGAGAGCTTCAGCTCACCCCGGTACGTGATGGTGTGGCCGCCGGCCCGGAACTTGAGGCGGCCCGCGAGGGGCGAGGCCGACGCGTCGGCGTCCTGCTGGAGGCCCGGTACACAGCGGGCGACACGGCGGGGGTCGCCCAGCGTGCGCCGCAGGGCCGGGACCGGGACCGGAACGAACACCTGATGCTCCATGGCAACCGAGCCTAATCGGCCCCGGCCCGCACGTCAGGGCTTCCACACGCCCGGCGGCTCCCCAGGAGCCCCAGGGCCTGTCGTCAAACTGCCCCCTCCCCCTCACGCATCCTCCCAATACCTCGGGTGGATCAACGTGGACGGCGCCTGCCCCGGCAGCCGCAGCCCGTCCGCCGCCCGGGCTCCCTCCCGTAGCTCCCACTCCCCCAGTGAGCGCAGTGCGGGCGCCCCGGCGGCCAGCCCCGGCTCCGCCACCGCCCCCGCCCGCGCCCCCGCCCCCGCCAGGAGGAAGCCCCAGTCCTCCGGGGGCCGGTCCGCGGAGCCGAGGCGGTCGGGGCTCGCGGTGAAACCGGAGGGGCGGTCGAGGGCGGTGGGGCCGGAGGGACGGGCGGGGATACGGTACGGGCGGGTCACGAGGCCCCCGGCCCGTACCGAGGCCTCCACCGTCCAGAAGGTCCGCGGCCGGACCCCCGGCGGCCCCGCGTGCACCACGAGCCGCCCCCGCGGGGCCAGGGCCTCGGCGATCAGCCCGTAGAACTCGGCGGAGTACAGCTTCGTACTGGCCGTGATCCCCGGGTCCGGCAGGTCGGAGATCACCACGTCGTACCGGTGGCGGTCGGCCCGCAGCCAGGTGAACGCGTCCGCGCCGACGGCCGTGAGGCGCGGATCGCGGTAAGCCTGGCCGTTGAGCTCGGAGAGCGCGGGGTCGGTACGGGCCAGCCGGGTGACGGCGGGGTCGATCTCGACGACGGTGACCGAGCGGACGTCCCCGTAGCGGAGCACCTCGCGGGCGGCGAGCCCGTCGCCGCCGCCCAGGACGAGCACCCGGGCGCGGGGGCCGTTCATCGCGGGGTGCACCAGCGCCTCGTGGTAGCGGTGCTCGTCGCGGGCGCTGACCCGGAGCCGGCCGTCCAGGTAGAGGCCGAGCGAATCGCGGTCGGTCCCGGTGAGGACGACCTCCTGTACCCCGGTCTGCACGGCGACCCGCACCTGGTCCCCGTAGACCGCCCGCCGCGCCGCCCGCTCGAAGTCGTCCACCAGGAACGTGGCGGTGGCCAGGACCGCGATCACCGAGAGGTTGACCAGGACGAGGAGCCGACGGGAGCGCGGGGTGAGGTCGCGCCGGAACACCCACAGGACCAGCGCCCCGCCGGCCACCGCGTTGACCACGCCGGTGAAGAGGGCGCCGGTGAGCTGCCCCAGCATCGGCAGCAGGAGGAAGGGAAAGGCCAGCCCGCCGACGAGCGCGCCCACGTAGTCGGCGGCGAAGAGGTCGGCCACCGCCTCGCCCTCCTCCTGCCGGTCGACGCTCTGGATCAGCGTCATCAGCAGCGGGATCTCCGCGCCGATCAGCACCCCGATCGCCAGCGAGAACCCGACCAGGGCGTACCGCGACTCACCGAGCCAGGCGAACGACGCGTACAGCACGAGCGCCGAGGAGCCACCGATCAGCGCGAGGGCCGCCTCGATCAGCCCGAAGCCGACGGCGGCGTGGCAGCGCAAACGTTTCGCGAGGAGCGATCCGATGCCCATCGCGAAGACCATCACGGAGAGCACGACGGAGGCCTGGGTGACCGAGTCGCCGATCAAGTAGGAGGCGAGCGCGACCAGTTCGAGCTCGTACACGAGTCCGCAGGCCGCGCAGACGAAGACGGCGGCCAGCACGAGGAACCGGCCCGTCCTCGGCCGTACGGGAAGCCGCGCCGCGCCCCCTCGCAGCGACACCTGCTGGTCGATCATGCTGCGAACGCTACGTCACTGCCTCGTCGCCGCCTGTCACCCACACGGGTGTAAGTGGTGGAGCGGCCGGGAGGCACCCGGCCCCGGCCGCACCCCGCGTGGCACAGGCACGGACATCGGGGCGCGGGCACGGGATTCAGGGATTCAGAGCGCGGGCGCGGGAATCCGCGCCCCCACCCGGGTCCGCGTCACCACCAACTGCCCTTCCTGCGGGTACGCGTGCCAGGTGCGCCACCGCACCTGGCCCTCGATACGCTGGGCGAGCATCGCGGTGAAGGCGTACGGGCTGCCGGGGAAGGTGCCCGCAAGGCCGTGCGGGTGGTCGCTCACGAGCGCGAGCAGCTCCTGCGCCCGCCCGGCGAACTGCCCCTGCGTCAGCGTTTCGACGCGGGCGGCGAACTCGTACTCCCAGTCCCCGAGCCGCTTCGCGACGCCGAGGGGAAGGGGTGTGCTGCTGCCGGGCATGCAGGCAACGGTCTCGGAGCAGTCCCCGCGGTCCTCCCGGAGAAGGACCTGGTGCGAGGCGCCGAGCAGCCTCAACTGGAGTTCGGCGCCACCGAGCTGGAGATCGAGGACCGCGAGGGCGGGAAGCGGCTCCCGGCCCAGGGTCCAGGCCAGGTCGGCGGCGCGGGTATCGGAATAGGCCGTCTGGAGGGTGGTGAGCATGGGTCGGCTCCGCAAACACACATGGACACATGGACAGCGGACGTCCCCGGAGCATGCGCGTGGGAGGAGGGGAGCGCCCGATCTGGTCCAACTGGGGTCCGAGGGCTGAATGTTCTCTTCAACGAGGGAATCACGAAGTACGCCGCACTCGCAGCGTTTTTACCCAACTTGACGGGGTTTCCATCCCCTCGGGGGCAGCCCAGTTCAACTGTTCAACCATTCTCGCCTGCGTGGCTCAACGACAGGGCGCCCGAAGGGAGTTCACCCTCCGGGCGCCCTGCCGCCGGGTCACTGCCGGTCACAGCCGCGGGCCCCGCTCAACTGCCCCCGCTCAGCTGCCCCCACCGCAGCCACCACCGCCACCGCCGCCGCACGACGAGTCACCGGAGCCGCAGGACGCGCCGCCACCCCCGTCGCCCGCGCCCCCCGTAGAGGCCCGGCGCTTGGCGCCCGGCCGGGACGGACCGCTCTTGACGCTGCTCACCCGCACCAGGAACACCACCAGGCCCACCAGGACCCCCACAGAGAACAGCACCGCGATGAAGACGTCCACGCCCCTCACCCACCCTTCTTCTCATCCCCCGAAGCGCGGTTCCCCCGCCGCTTCCCGGTCGGCTTCCTCCGTGCCGGGTGGCCCCCGCACGTGTCAGGGAGATCCCCTCACCCAGCGCGGCCCAAAGCAGACTTGAGCAACTCCAGAGCTTGGGCGCAGGATGACGCCCATGACACAGGGACACCAGGAACCGACGCAGGGACCGGCACAGGGACACCAGGAACGACAGGGATCACCGGGACCGCAGGAACGACCGCTGCTCAACCGCCGCCTGGCCGGATTCGGCACGACGATCTTCGCCGAGATGTCCGCGCTGGCCGCCCGGACCGGCTCGATCAACCTGGGCCAGGGCTTCCCCGACACCGACGGCCCCGAGGAGATCCGGGAGGCGGCGGTCCGGGCGCTGCGCGCGGGGCACGGCAACCAGTACCCGCCGGGCCCCGGCATCCCGGAGCTGCGTACCGCCGTCGCCGACCACCAGAAGCGCTTCTACGGCCTGAACTGGTCCCCCGACACCGAGGTCCTGGTCACCACGGGGGCCACCGAGGCGATCGCCGCCGCCCTGCTCGCCCTGGTCGAACCGGGCGACGAGGTCATCGCGTTCGAGCCGTACTACGACTCGTACGCCGCGTGCATCGCCATGGCGGGCGGCGTCCGCGTCCCCCTCACCCTCCGCGCCCCCACGTTCCGCCCGGACCTGGACGAACTGCGCACCCTGATCACCCCGCGCACCCGCCTCCTGCTCCTCAACTCCCCGCACAACCCGACCGGCGCGGTCCTCACCCCCGAGGAGCTGAGCGGCATCGCGGCCCTCGCGGTGGAGCACGACCTGCTGGTGGTGACCGACGAGGTGTACGAGCACCTCGTCTTCGAGGGCGCCCACCACCCGATCGCCGCCCTGCCCGGGATGCGCGAGCGTACGGTCTCCATCTCGTCGGCCGGCAAGACGTACTCGTACACGGGCTGGAAGATCGGCTGGGTGACGGCCGACGCGCCCCTGGTGACGGCGGTGCGCTCGGCGAAGCAGTACCTGACGTTCGTCAGCGGGGGACCGTTCCAGTACGCCATCGCGGAGGCGCTGAACCTGCCCGACACGTTCTTCACGGAGTTCCGCGACGGAATGCGCCGCAAGCGCGACCTGCTCGCGGAGGGCCTGCGGAGCGCGGGCTTCCGGGTCTACGAACCGCAGGGGACGTACTTCGTCACCACCGACATCTCCCCGTTCGGCGAGGAGGACGCGTACGCGTTCTGCCGCGCCCTCCCGGAACGCTGCGGGGTCGCCGCCGTACCGAACTCGGTGTTCTACGACGACCCGGAGGCGGGCCGCAGCCAGGTCCGCTTCACCTTCTGCAAGCGCGAGGACGTACTGGAGGAGGCGGTGGAACGACTGCGCCGACTCGGCTAGCCGGGCGCCACCCCGCGCTCCGCCACCCCGCCCTCCGCCGCCTCCTCGCGCAGAGGTGACGGGGTGACCCGCAACAGGCGGGCCGGGGTGAGTGGGAGCCACCAGTTCCACTTGCCCATCATCGCTACGGCGGCCGGGACCAGCAGGCCCCGGATCAGGGTGGCGTCGATGAGGATGCCGAGCGCGATGCCGGAGGCGAAGATCGAGACGTCCAGTTCACCGCCTGCGGCCATCGAGGCGAAGGAGCAGAAGAGGATCAGCGCGGCGCAGGTCACCAGGCGTCCGGTCCGGCCGACGCCGCGTACGACGGCGGCCCGGGTCGAGCCAGTGGCGTCGTACTCCTCGCGCATCCGGGCCAGGATGAACACCTCGTAGTCCATGGACAGTCCGTACAGGAAGGCGAAGACCGTCACCGGCACGAACGTCCCGATGGAGCCGTCCGGCCGGATGCCGAGCAGGGCCTCGGTGCCCCAGCCCCACTGCCACAGCACGACCATCGCCCCGAGCACCGCGCCCAGCGACAGCAGGTTGAGCACGATGGCCTTCAGCGGCAGGAGCAGCGAGCGGAAGGCCCGCGCCAGCATCACGTAGGTGACCAGGGAGAGGACGGCCAGCATCCAGGGGAACGCGGTGTAGGTGGCGGTCACGTAGTCGATCTGCTGGGTGACGTTGCCGCCGACGAGCGTTCCTCCGGGCACGGCGGCGATGACCCGCGCGACGGTGTCCTCCCCGGCCGCCGAGCCGCCCTCGTGCTCCGGCAGCACCGTGATGACGGCGGAGCCGTCCGCCCGCCAGGCCTCCGTGTCCGGCGCGGCGACCGCGTACACCCCGGCCGTGGCGCGCAGGGTGGCCGCCACCTGCCCGGGGTCGGTGCCCCCGGGGACGTACACGTCGAAGGAGGTGAGCGGGCCGGACGGAACCCCGGCCTCCGTCAGGGCGGTCAGGCCCTCCCGGCCCGGGCCGGAGTCGGCGAGCCGGTCGGTGGTGGGCACCGAGAGGTTGATCCCCGGGGCGGCGGCCGAGAGGGCGAGCAGGGCGGCTCCGGTGAGTGCGGCGACCAGTCGGCGGAACCGGAACACCCGTTCGGCGACGGCGGTCCAGAACCGCCCTGCGGATGCCTCGCGTTCGGCGCCGCGCTGGTTCCGGCCGGCAGCCCGACGCTTGTCCGTACGTGATTCCGTACGTGATTCCGTACGCCGCTTCTCCATCCGGCGGCCGGCCGAGCTCAGCAGCAGCGGGAGCAGGGTGAGCGAGACCAGGGCACTCGCCGCCGTCACCATCATGCCGCCGACGCCCAGGCTGCGGAGCAGCGGAATCGGCAGCAGCACCATGGTGACGAGGCCGATGGCGACCGCTCCGGCCGAGAACACGATCGCGTGCCCGGACGTGACCATCGCCCGCCGTACCGCGTCGTCCCCGTGGTGCCCCTTGGCCTCCTCCTCCCGCCAGCGGGTCACCAGGATCAGCGCGTAGTCGACGGCGATCCCGATCCCGAAGAGCGGCAGCATGATCACCGTCGTCTCGTGCACGGCGATGAACGGGCTCGCCGCGAGCAGACCGAGGAACGAGACCGGTACGGCGACGAGCGCGGTCAGCAGCGGTACGAAGGCGAGCGCCGACCGGAAGACGTACAGCAGGACCACGATCGCCGCGCCTACGGTGACGGCCAGCTTCACCGGCACGTTGAGCCCGCCCCGGTCCGACCCGGTGGCCAGCGCGTCCAGGCCGGTGACGCGGACCTCGGAGCCCGGCGGGAGCTCCGCCAGCATCGCCTTTGAGATCAGCGGCCCGAGCGCCGGGGCCTCCCCGAGCGCGCTGCCCGGCAGCCCGCCCTGTTCCACGGGCCCGCCGAAGACCAGGCCGAAGGTGGTCCGGCCGTCCCCGCCGAGGAAGGCCGCATCGCCCGTGTCGGCGTACGAGACCACCCGGGCGTCCACCCGCGCGGCGGCGCCCGCGAAGGCCCGGCCGAGCGCCTCGCGCACCTCTGGGCTGTCGGCGCGCCTCCCCTCGGGGAGGGTGACGACGGGGACGAACGGCCGCTCGTAGCCGCCGGTGCCGTACGTGTCCATGATCTTCTGGTTCGCCTCGTATCCGGCCAGCCCCGGGTAGGCGTTGCGCTCGTCCATGTTTGGGATCAGCAGGGCGACAGCCCCGCCTCCGGCGAGCAGCAGGAAGGCGGCAAGCATCCGTACGAAGCGTTTCCGTCCGAGGACGAAGGTGCAGAGTCTGTCCATGGGCCCAGGTCACCAGCGAGACCTTCCACGGCCCGGGGAGCGTTCTGTGAAACCTCTGTCAATGCCGTAACAAACCCCGGCGGCCTCCGGCAACGGCCTTGCTCCGGGCCACACTTGGCGGGTGAAGCCAACGATGCTGCGTGTCCTGGTCGTCGACGACGAGAGCTATCTCGCCGATCTCGTCGCCACCGCCCTGCGGTACGAAGGGTTCGATACGGCGGTGGCCGGCTCCGGCGGCGCCGCCCTCGCCCAGGTGGAGATGTTCCGGCCGCATCTCATCGTCATGGACGTGATGCTCCCGGACGGCTCGGGCATCGACACCACCCGCAGGCTGCGCGGTTCGGGCTGCCTGGCCCCGGTCGTCTTCCTCACCGCCCGGGACGCGACCCAGGACAAGATCGCGGGCCTGACCGTGGGCGGCGACGACTACGTCACCAAGCCCTTCAGCCTGGAAGAGCTGATCGCCCGCATCCGCGCGGTGCTGCGCCGCACGGCAGGCCCCGGGGAGCGCGCCGGGGTGTCGTACGCCGACCTGGAGATCGACGACGACGCGTACGAGGTCCGGCGCCAGGGGGTGCCGGTGGACCTGACGCCCACCGAGTTCAAGCTGCTGCGGTACCTGGTGGCGCACGCGGGTCGCGTACTGACGAAGCGTCAAATCCTGGAGCACGTCTGGGAGTACGACTTCGGCGGCAGCGATGCGGTGGTGCAGACGTACATCTCGTATCTGCGCCGGAAGATCGATGTGTTCGAGCCGCCGCTGATCCAGACGGTGCCGAGGGTTGGTTACGTCATCCGCGTAGCCGACGGGGGTTCCCGGGGCCGGTCGGCGCCGGAGCCCGGGGCGGGGGCTGTGTCGGAGCCCGGGCCGGGGGCCGCCGTGTCCGGTGAGGGTCGATGAGTCTGCGTACCCGGCTGGTGCTGGTCCTCAGCGGGCTTCTCGCGCTCGGGATGGCCCTGTCGGTGGGCGCCACCTTCGGCGCGCTCCAGGACTGGCGCAACGACCAGAGCGACGACGTCCTGGCTGCGGTGGCCGGTCAGTTGCGCGAGGACCTCACCGGGGAAGCGGGCGGGGAGCAGGGCGGGGAGCAGGGCGGGGAACGGGTCACGCTGCCCGGCGAAAGGAACCCGCGGCCCGGGGAAGGGAGCTCTCCGACCGGGGCAGGAGACCTGCCGGCCGGGGCAGGAGACCTGCCGGCCGGGGAGCGGGACCGGCTGCCCGGGGTGTGGCGGGCGGCGGCCTCGAAGGGCGACATCCCGTCGTTCTTCGAGATCCGCTCGTACGACGGCCGGGTGCTCCGGAGCGCGGACTTCGGCGCCCGTCCCGACCTGCCGACCACCCTGCCCGCCGCGCTACGGCCGAACGCCCTTGACCGAGAAGGAACTTCGGACGACGTATCGGGCGGCATCTTCCACCGCCTCACCTCCGCCGACGGCAGGCACTGGCTGCTCCACAGCTCCCGCCTCCCCGACGGCATCCTCCTCGTCGCCATGGAGACGGCCCGGGCGGACGAGCTGACCCGGCGCACCGCCGTCGTCGCCGCCACCTCGGCGGGCGTGGCGCTGCTCGCGGTGACGCTGCTGTCCTGGCGTGCGGTACGGCGCGGGCTGCGACCGCTGGAGGAGATGGCCGCCACCGCGTCCGCCATCGGCGGCGGGGACCTGACCCGCCGGGTCCCGGCGGCCGGTCCGCGCACCGAGGTAGGCCGGCTCGGCGCTGCCCTCAACGCGATGCTCGGCCAGATCGAGTCGGCGTTCACCGAACGCACCCGCTCCGAGGACCGGCTGCGGCGCTTCGTCGCGGACGCGTCGCACGAGCTGCGCACCCCGGTCGCCACCATCCGTGGCTACGCCGAGCTGTTCCGCCGGGGCGCGGCGAGCCGCCCGGACGACCTGGCCCGGGCGATGGCCCGGATCGAGTCCGAGGCGCGGCGGATGGGGACCCTGGTCGAGGAGTTGCTGCTGCTGGCCACGTTGGACCAGGGCGTGCCGGTGGCCCGTGACCCGGTCGACGTCAGGGCGCTGGCCGCGGAGGCCGTGGACGACGCACGGGTTCTCGCGCCGGGGCGGCCGCTGCTGTTCGAGGCGGCGGGGCGTGGCCCGGTCCTGGTGCGCGGGGACGCGGACCGGCTGCGGCAGGTGCTGGCCAACCTGCTGGCCAACGTACGCCACCACACACCGGACGGCACCGAGGCCTGGGTGCGGGTGGCGGCCCGTGACGGATGGGCGGTGACCGAGGTGACCGACCACGGCCCCGGCCTCACCGAGGAGCAGGCCCGGCACGTCTTCGAGCGCTTCTTCCGGGCCGACCCGTCCCGGACCCGGGCGCACCTGCCGGCCGGGGGCCGGGACGAGGGCTCCGGCCTCGGGCTGGCGATCGTCGCCGCCGTCGTCGGGGCGCACGGCGGCCGGGTGGAGGCCGAACGCCTCCTGGGCCCGGGCGCGAGCGGGGTGACGTTCCGGATCAGCCTGCCGCTGGCCGACGGGCCCGGGGACGGCACCGGCGGACGCGGCAGCGGCAGCGGACAGAGCCCGGTCCGGGCACCGAGAAGGGCCTCATAGTTCCCGTTGCTGTATCGGGCGTCAGCGCACCCGGCCCTCTCCCCCGAAGGCTTCGCCGGCCTGACCACCCTCGCCGAGGCGCACGGCTGACCGGAGAAGGACCCGGCACGGGAAAGGCCCGGTGCGGGTGGCGGTCGACGTGACCACCACCCGCACCGGGCCTTCAGGCGCGTACGGGACTAGGCGCCCGCGGCCTCCGTGCCCTCGCCGCCGTCCGCCTTGCCCTCGGCCGGTTCGAGGCCCAGGCGCTCGATGAGCCACTTGTCGAACTCGATCGAGGCGCGCACCCAGCTCACCGTCGAGGAGACGAAGTGCTCCAGGCTGACGCCGGTACCGATGAGCATCTGCGCCTCACCGATCAGCCGGACGGAACCCGCCTCGCCCTCCTCGCCCTCGTGGGCGTGGGTGTAGACCTTGGGCCACAGCGTGCGGCGGTTCCAGTCGTCGATGGCGTCCAGGAGGACGGGACGCTGGTCGAGCGCGTGGGGGCGGTCGTAGAACGTACGGACCGAGAAGACCTGCTGCTCGTCCTCGCCCCGGAACATGAAGTACGTCCGGAACTCTTCCCACGGCGCCGCGAGGTCGCCCTCGTCGTCGACGACGTACTTCAGCTCCATCTGGTCGAGGAGCTGCTTGACGAGGTCCTGGTCAGGGACGACGGGGCCCTCCGGTCCTGCCGCCTGCGGTTCGGGCTGGCCCCCGAAATTAGGAATCGAGGACGGATCGATGCTCACCGTTATTTCCCTTCGTGCGGTTGTCGGCCATCCTCCCCCATGGCGGGCGGGGCATGGCAAGCCCGCACGGCCCCTATCCGCCACAAGCTGACAGAGAAGGGGCCGCGCGGGCGGAAGCACACGCAGGGTGACGGGTCAGAACCGGGTGTTACGTGGCCGGACCGACGGTCAGCCCGTCATCGGCGCCGCCCTCGGTTCCGTCCCCGGCCCGGTCCACTCGTACGGTGTCACCGTCCGTGATCTCGCCGGAGAGGATCTCCTTGGCGAGCCGGTCGCCGATCGCCGTCTGGATGAGGCGGCGCAGCGGGCGTGCCCCGTACGCCGGATCGTTGCCCTCCCGCGCCAGCCAGGCCAGCGCCTCGGGGGTGACGTCCAGGGTGAGCCGGCGGTCCGCGAGCCGCTTCGCCAGCCGGTCGATCTGGAGGCCCGCGATGTGCGCGAGCTCGTCGCCGGAGAGGGCCGAGAAGACCACCAGGTCGTCCAGCCGGTTGATGAACTCCGGCTTGAAGGAGGCCCGCACCACGTCCAGCACCTGCTGCTTCTTGACCTCGGGCTTGACCAGGGGGTCCATCAGGAACTGGCTGCCGAGGTTGGAGGTGAGGATGAGGATGGTGTTGCGGAAGTCGACCGTGCGGCCCTGGCCGTCGGTGAGCCGGCCGTCGTCGAGGACCTGGAGCAGGATGTCGAAGACCTCGGGGTGGGCCTTCTCGACCTCGTCCAGGAGCACGACGCTGTACGGGCGGCGGCGGACGGCCTCGGTGAGCTGGCCGCCCTCCTCGTAGCCGACGTAACCGGGCGGGGCCCCGACCAGGCGGGCGACGCTGTGCTTCTCGCCGTACTCGCTCATGTCGATGCGGATCATGGCCCGCTCGTCGTCGAAGAGGAAGTCCGCGAGCGCCTTGGCCAGCTCGGTCTTGCCGACCCCGGTGGGCCCGAGGAAGAGGAACGACCCGGTGGGCCGGTCGGGGTCGGCAATTCCGGCGCGGGTGCGGCGTACGGCGTCGGAGACGGCCTGCACGGCCTCGGTCTGGCCGATCAGCCGCTTGCCGAGCTCGGACTCCATCCGCAGCAGCTTCTGGGTCTCGCCCTCCAGCAGCCGCCCGGCCGGGATACCGGTCCAGGCGCCGACGACGTCCGCGATGTCGTCCGGCCCGACCTCCTCCTTGACCATGGTGTCCTTGTCCTTCGAGGCCTCCTGCTCGGCCTCGGCGGCCTCCTCCAACTCCCGCTCCAGGCCCGGGATCTCCCCGTACAGCAGCTTGGACGCGGCGTCGAAGTCGCCGTCACGCTGGGCGCGTTCGGCCTGGCCGCGCAGGTCGTCGAGGCGTTCCTTGAGCTCGCCTACCCGGTTGAGGCCCTGCTTCTCCTTCTCCCAGCGGGCGTTGAGGCCGCGCAGCTCCTCCTCCCGGTCGGCGAGGTCGCGGCGCAGCTTCTCCAGGCGCTGCTTGGAGGCGGCGTCGGACTCGTTCTTCAGCGCCAGCTCCTCCATCCTCAACCGGTCGACGGAGCGCTGGAGTTCGTCGATCTCCAGGGGCGAGGAGTCGATCTCCATACGGAGCCGGGAGGCGGCCTCGTCGACCAGGTCGATGGCCTTGTCGGGGAGGAAGCGGGAGGTGATGTAGCGGTCCGAGAGGGTGGCCGCGGCGACGAGCGCCGAGTCCGCGATCTGAACCTTGTGGTGGGCCTCGTAACGGCCCTTGAGACCACGCAGGATCGCGATGGTGTCCTCGACGGACGGCTCCGCCACCAGCACCTGCTGGAAGCGGCGCTCCAGGGCGGGGTCCTTCTCGATGCGCTCGCGGTACTCGTCGAGCGTGGTCGCGCCGACCATACGCAGCTCGCCGCGGGCCAGCATCGGCTTGAGCATGTTGCCCGCGTCCATGGCGGAGTCGCCGCCCGCGCCCGCGCCGACGACGGTGTGCAGCTCGTCGATGAAGGTGATGATCTGGCCGTCGCTCTCCTTGATCTCGGAGAGGACGGTCTTCAGCCGCTCCTCGAACTCGCCGCGGTACTTCGCGCCCGCGACCATCGCCCCGAGATCCAGCGAAACCAGCCGCTTGTTCTTCAGGCTCTCCGGCACGTCGCCCTTGACGATGCGCTGGGCGAGCCCCTCGACGACGGCGGTCTTGCCGACGCCGGGCTCACCGATGAGCACCGGGTTGTTCTTCGTCCGGCGCGACAGGACCTGCACGACGCGGCGGATCTCCTGGTCGCGGCCGATGACCGGGTCCAGCTTGCCCTCGCGCGCGGCGGCCGTGAAGTCGGTGCCGAACTTCTCCAGGGCCTTGTACTGGCCCTCCGGGTCGGGTGTGGTCACGCGACGCCCTCCCCTGCTCGTCTCGAATGCGGCCAGCAGCCTCTTCGCACCGGCCCCCTGCCCGTCGAGGATCTCACCGGCCCGCCCGCCCTTCGCGGCGATCCCGATGAGCAGGTGCTCGGTGGAGAGGTATTCGTCGCCCAGTTCCTTCGCTCGCTGCGCCGCGTCCTGGATGACGGCCAGCAGCTCGCGGTTGGGCTGCGGCGGGGCGACGGTGGAGCCGGTGACGCTGGGCAGGGAGCCGAGCAGCCGCTCGGTCTCGGCACGCACGACGGCCTGGTCGGCCTCGACGGCGGCGAGCAGGTCGGTGATGTTCTCGTTGTCCTGGCCCCCCAGCAGCGCGAGCAGCAGATGCCCGGGGGTGAGGTCGGGGTGCCCGTCCTTCACGGCCCTGTCGGTGGCCGCGTTGATGGCGTCCCGGCTCTTGTTGGTCAGCTCGGCGTCCACGGGTGCTTGCTCCTCCTCGCAGCTGGGGGTTCCTTGATGATTCCAACGTGCACAAAGTTGAGTCTATTCCACTCAAGGCAGTTCCGGCACCTTTTCCGGGGCCGGGCCGGGCGGCTTCCGGGGCCGGACCGGACGGCTTCCGGGGCCGGACCGGACGGCTTCCGGGGCCGGACCGGACGGCTTCCGGGGCCGGACCGCGTCAAGGCGGGGCCGACCGGCCGGACCGCACCCGGCGCCCCGCCGCCTACGCTTCACCCATGGCAGACGTACGCAACCCCAGCCCCGAGTACCTCGCGTTCTGGCGCGAGTACCACCTGTGCACCCTGACGACACTCCGCCCGGACGGCACGCCCCACGTGGTGCCGGTGGGCGTGACGTACGACCCCGAGGCCGGGGTGGCGCGCGTGATCACCAACAAGGGAAGCCGCAAGGTGGCCAACATCCTGGCCGCCGGCCCGGAGGGGGCACGGGTCGCCGTCTGCCAGATGCACAAGGCCCGCTGGGCGACGCTGGAGGGCCGCGCGGCGATCCGTACGGAGCCGGAGGTCGTCGCGGACGCGGTAAGCCGTTACGCGGAGCGCTACGAGCGCACGCCGGCACCCAACCCGGACCGGGTCGTCATCGAGATCACCCTCGACCGGGCCCTCGGCAGGGCCTGACCGGCCACCGCCCCCGTCCGGGGACAGCACAACGGCGCCACCGTGTTCAGGTCACGGTGGCGCCGCTGTGTGGGGGAAGCGCCGGAGCGATAGGTGACGACGGGGGAATCGCTCAGGCACTGCGGGGGGTGGCGGAATGGGGTTTCGAAGCGACCAGCTCGTGGTCCCGCTGGTCGAGGTTCACAAAGATCATCCCGTACCTGACGGCGCAGCGGACCGGCTGCGGCGCGCCACGGGGGCGTCGGAGACAGCGATAGGCGCGGACGTCTTCGTCCTCTTCCATCACGACGACGATCGGCTCTCCGAACAGGGTGACCATCAACGAGTCGCCACGGCGGGGGAGTGCCGTGAGCAGATCGATGAAATGCCACCCTGAGCGATAGGCGGTTGCCATCTCGCGCCGGAAGGTGCGGTCGTCCGGCGGCGTGGTCATGCTCGGCCCATCCCAGCCGGGGCGGAGTCCCAGCTCAAGTCCGGGGGTGGTGCCGCCTTCGACCGCAACTCAGCAGTCTGCCGGTGCGCCGTGTCCCAGGTCGGATCCTGGGTGCTGAGCACTCCGGACGCCAGCCCGACGGAGAAGGCCACGGCAAGCACCGAGCGAAGCGTTTTCTTACGCATAGTGGGCTTCGTCCTCACTTCCAAGGTTTCCTCTCCCCCGCATCACAAGACGATGGCTCATCAAGGCACGTCAAACCACAGAAACGATGCATCATGTTCCTGCTGATGCATGTTCCTGGGGGGTGGAGAATTGACCACAGACCGAACAAAAGCGACACATCCCCACGCTGTCACCACTTTGTGCGACGAGGGGGCGCGGCTCTACGCGAGCGCGCTGAGCGTGGGAAAGATAGCCCGCGCCGAAACAGCAGCCGCACCGTGCCTTTTGGAGTTCGCCCTGCTGCACCCCGACCCGGACGACCCTGCCTGGCTACGGCCGGTGCCGGCGTTCGCGGCCCTCACCCAGCGGCTCCATCCCATCGAACGGGAGATTCAGGAGCGGAGGCGGCTTTCGGTCGAACTCACCGAAGCGTTCGAACCCTTCATGGCCCTCAGCGCCCAGACCCCGCCGATCACCCATGCGATCACCGTCCTTGAAGGCTTCAACCGCATCAACGCTTCCATAAAGCTGGCCCTCTCCGAGTGCCAGTCGGAGGTTCTCACCATCCAGCCCGGCGGCGGACGCAGCGAGGACGCGCTGAACACCGCCGTGGAACGCGGACACATACTCGCGGAGCGCGGCGTGGGCATGCGCACCCTGTATCAGCACACTGCCCGCCACAGCCAGGGGACTCTCAATTACGCGGCGCGTATGGCGGAGAGCAAGGTGGAGATCCGGACACTCGAAGAACTCATAGAACGTCTCATGATCTTCGATCACACCGTCGCCTTCATCCCCGCCACAGATGACCGGACCGTCGCCCTGGAGTTGCGCCACCCCGGCATCGTCAAATACCTCGTCAAGGTCTTCGAGCAGTTCTGGAACCGCGCAGTCCCGCTGCAAGAACAGATTCCTTACGACCCCGGGCCGGAAGGCATCTCCGGCGTCCGTCACTCCATCGCCAAACTGTTGGTCGAAGGCCACGTCGACGAGGCCATCGCTCGCCGCCTCGGCATGAACGTACGTACTTGCCGGTCCCACATCGCCAAGCTCAGCGTCGCGCTCGGCAGCAACAGCAGGGCCCAGCTCGGCTACCTGATCGCGCGGTCAGGAATCCTGGAATCGGACTCCTGACCACGCGACAGATTCCCCCGCACGGTAACCCGGGCGCGACTGCGCAATGGGGGAGAGCACAGCCGACGCCCAGGTTGTGCCGGGAGAGTTCCCGGCTCCCCCGACAAGGTCAACACTCCCCCCACAACTACGCTGACACCACCGTCCACTTGTTGCACTGCATAAAGCAGGGGGATCCCAAATGGGCATCGACAAAGACAGAACAGGACATCATCCGCACGGGAGAACCGAGCTGTGCGATCCGGCGCTCCGCCTGTACGAGGCAGCCCTGCACTCCGGACGTGTAGCGCGCGGCGACCTCACCGCCGCCCCCTGCCTCATCGAACTCGCCCTGCTCCATCCCGACCCGTGGGACGACCTGTGGATGCGCCCCGTGCCACCGTCAGCCGCTCTGGCCAATCTGTTGCAGCCGGTGTCCCGGGAGATCGACGAACGCCTCCGCCTCGCAACCTCCCTGAGCCAGGCGCTGATCCCCCTGACCGCCGTGGCCCACGACAACCCCAACCTCGCGATCACCGTGCTTGAGGGAATCCCGACCATCCAGGCGTCCATCAACGAAGCCACCACCACCGCCACCGATGAGGTCCTGACAGCCCAGCCCGGCAGCAATCGCCCTTCCGGCACCCTGCAGATGGCCCTGGCCAACGCCCGCACCGCCATCCGGCGCGGAGCCCGGATCCGGCACATCTACCAGCATCCCGCCCGCTACAGCAGCTCCGTCAGGGACTACCTGGCCCAGGTTCCGGCCCAGCATCTTCAGGTGCGTACGACCGAGCTGACCGTCGAGCGGCTGATCATCATCGACCGGTCGGTCGCCTACATCCCCGCCTCCGCCGATCGCAACACCGCCCTGCGCATCAGCCATCCGGCGCTGGTCTCCTACCTCATCCAGGTCTACGAAGTCCTGTGGGCCCAAGCCGTCCCGCTGGCCGAGAACCACCACACGGCCGCACCGAGCGCCCCGGTCACCGCCGTCCAGCACAGCATCGCCCGCCTCCTCACCGAAGGCCACGTCGACGACGTCGTCGCCCGGAAGATGGGCATCAGCGTCCGCACCTGCCGCTCCCACATCGCCAAACTCATGCAGACCCTCGGCGCCACCAGCCGCACCCACCTCGGCGCCCTCCTCGTCGAATCGGGCATCGTGGAAACGACTGCCGCCGAGCAGTCGAGCCGGCCGGTTCCGGTGCACCCCGACGACCGGCGCTAGCCTCGGCCGAGGGCAGCGCCGACACGGTCAAGGACCAGCCAACACGGTTTAAGGACCAGCAGATGTGCAGGACACCGGATGCGGGCCGAGCCGACAGCGTCGACGGGCTCTGCGAGCCGGCCCTGAGTCTGTACGCGCACGCACTGCGCGAAAGCGGCATCCCGCGAGCGGACCTCGTCCAGGCGCCGTGCCTCCTCTCCCGGGGCCTCGTCCACCCCGACCCGGACGACGAGGGCCGGCTCCGGCCCGTCCCGGCGTCGGCCGCGCTCACCCGCCTGCTCAAACCGTTCGCCCAGGACGTCTTCGAACGCCTCGACGCCACCGCCTCGCTCGTCGACGCCCTGATGCCGCTCGCCTCCCTCCCCGACCGCGCACCGAACCCCGCGATCACCGTCATCGAAGGGCGCGAGCGCGTCATGTCCGTGCTCGGGGAGGCCTCCCGCACCGCCCGGGACGAAGTCCTCACCGCGCAGCCGGGCGGCAACCGCCTGGTCGACAACATGCGGCAGGGACTGGCCAACGCCCATGCCGTCATCGCGTCCGGCGGCCGGCTGCGCCACCTCTACCAGCACCCCGTGCGCTACAGCACTCGCTTCACTCAGTACCTGGACCAACTGCCCCCGGGCCACCTGGAAGTGCGCACCATGGAGCAGGCCATCGACCGCCTGATCGTCTTCGACCGGAAGGTCGCCTACGTCCCCGCCGCCCCCGGCAACAACACCGCCCTGCAGATCCGCCACCCCGCCCTGGTCCGCTATCTGGTCCACGTCTACGAGGTCCTCTGGGCCCAGGCGACGCCATACGACCAGCCGCTCCCGACCACGACTCCCGGGGCCCCGGTCACCGCCGTCCAGCACAGCATCGCCCGCCTCCTCACCGAAGGCCACGTCGACGAGGTCATCGCCCGGAAGATGGGCATCAGCGTCCGCACCTGCCGCTCCCACATCGCCAAACTCATGCAGACCCTCGGCGCCACCAGCCGCACCCACCTCGGCGCCCTCCTCGTCCGGTCCGGCATCGCCCGAGCGAACCCGTGCGAACCCCTGCCGTAGCCGGGCCAGCACCCGTTCCTGTGACCAGGTGCCGCCTTGAACCACCAACAACTAGCCTCACGCTGAGAGTTGCATCACGCAAAGGGGACAACAGATGACAGCGGGGACGGGGGCGGCCAGCGCGGACGAGGACCACGCGCCCCACCAGCACGCCACACATCCCACCGAAGAACTCTGCGAGGCCGGGCGGCGGCTCTACGTCACAGCGGTACGAGGCGGCGGGATCTCCAGACCCGAGTTGGCCCACGCGCCTTGCCTCCTCGACCTGGAACTGGTCCGCCCCGACCCGTACGACGACACCAGACTGCTCCCCGTACCGGCGACCACGGCTCTCACCAAGCTGCTGAGCCCGCTCGCCCATGACGTGTCCGAGCAACTGACCTCCTCCACCGCCCTGATCAACGCGCTGGCGCCACTGGAAGCGTCCGCCCCGACGCCCTCGGCCTCCGGGGGCACACCCGATCCCGGCATCACCGTGCTCGACGGAAAGCCCGCGATCCAGTCCTCCATCGCGGAGGCCGGCCGCGGAGCCAAGGAGCACATCCTGACCTTGCACCCAGGCAGCAAGCGTCCCGCCGGTCTCCTCGAAGGCGCCCGGAAGAGCGCGATGTCGTTCCTGGAACGCGGCGTGGCCGTACGCCACCTCTACCAGCACTCCGCCCGTTACAACCCGAGCCTTCAGCACTACGTGGACCAACTACCGTACGAGAGGCTGCAGATCCGCACCATGGAACAGTCCGCGGAGCGCCTCTTCATCTTCGACCAGGTGGCCTACATCCCCACCACCCCCCAACGCGACGTAGCCCTCCGCATCACGCACCCGGCCCTCGTCCGCTATCTCATCCACGTGTACGACGTCCTGTGGGCCGGAGCCACCCCGTTCTGCCAACCCCTGCCGACCGCACTGCCCGACGCCCCCGTCACCGCCGTCCAGCTCAGCATCGCCCGCCTCCTCACCGAAGGCCATGTGGACGACGTCGTCGCCCGCAAGATGGGCATCAGCGTCCGCACCTGCCGCTCCCACATCGCCAAACTCATGCAGACCCTCGACGCCACCAGCCGCACCCACCTCGGGGCTCTGCTCGTGCGGTCCGGCATCGCCACAGCCGGGCACGGAGGGCCGTGACAGGAGCAGCCAAAGGGCGGTTGGACGGCCAACCCCCGTCCGTATGGTGCACTGCAACAAGTTGAGGGTCGCCAACGCTCAAGCGGCACGGCATCGTGGTGACGGCCCGGACCGCACATCACCAGGGGCGATCCGGCCACCACCTCAGGGGGAGCCGTGATCCACGCCTTACTGGCGACGGACGACATGACCTTTCACGCGCGCGTACGGGCCCGGTTGGAGATGACCGGGGCGGTGACCGTCACCGGCTGGAGCTGTCCGGACTTCGTCCTGCCCAGCGTCGCCGCCCACCGGCCGGACGTGATCCTGCTGGACGCCCGGACGGGGCGCGCCGAGCCGCTGCGCAACCAGCTCCATGTGTTCCGGGAGCTGGCGCTCCATCAGAGGTTCGCCGTCTTCGCCGATCCGGGCGATACGGCCATCGCGGAAGTGGCGCGCGTCCATGGAGCTACCGGCCTCCTCGCCCCCGGCTGGAGCGGCCGACGGCTCGCAGCCGCCGTCGCCCTCGTGGTCGACGACGAGGGGCTGCCCCCTCTCGGTCCGGCACACGACGCCGATGTCCTGTACGGGCACCTCCACGGCGACCGTCTCCCCCGGCCCGCCCGTCCGGCGTCCCGCCCGTCCCCGGCACACAGCTGACACTGCCCCGGGGGACGCCCGACACCCCGACGGGCCCACCACGGCCACCACAGCCCACGCAGCCACCGCCCGGCCCGTCCCACGCACAGCGGGGCCGGGAGAGCATCCACGCCCTCCCGGCCCCGCCGCACACACCATCCGCCCTACTCCGCAGGGCGCTTCACTACGCAGGCCACTCCACTACTCCGTGAGCCGCTTCACTCCGGGCCCACATCACTCCGCAGCCCGCTTCGGCTTGGGCCGCCACACCACCAGCGCGCTCGTGTGCTGCACGTCCTGGTACGGGACCAGATCGCGCCGGTACGAGGCGTGTACCTGGGCCTCGCGCTGCTGCATGGCGACCGCCGCGCCGTCCACCGCCGCCGAGAGTTCGGCGACGCGCTGCTGGAGCGCGGCCACCTGGTTCTCCAGCTCGATGATCCGCTTGATGCCCGCCAGGTTGATGCCCTCGTCCTGCGACAGCTGCTGCACGGTGCGCAGCAGCTCGATGTCGCGGGCCGAGTAGCGCCGGCCGCGTCCGGCCGTACGGTCCGGGGAGACCAGGCCGAGACGGTCGTACTGGCGCAGTGTCTGCGGGTGCAGGCCCGAGAGCTGGGCCGCCACCGAGATCACGTACACCGGTGATTCATCGGTCAGCTGGTACGGATTGCGTCGACGGCCGTCCATCTCAAGCTCCCTTCGCGGCCTGGAACAGTTCCGCCCGCGGGTCCTCGTCCGCGGTCGCCTTGCGGTAGGCCTCCAGCGCGTCCCTGGCCTCCTGGCCGAGGGCCGTGGGGACCGCCACCTCCACGGTGACCAGGAGGTCGCCGCGGGTGCCGTCCTTGCGGACCGCGCCCTTGCCCCGGGCGCGCATCGTACGCCCGTTGGGGGTGCCCGCGGGCAGTTTCAGCGTGACCGCCGGGCCGCCGAGGGTGGGGACCTTCACCTCGCCGCCGAGCGTCGCCTCCGGGAAGGTGACGGGCACGGTGACCGTGAGGTTGTCGCCCTTGCGGCCGAAGACCGGGTGGGCGCCGACGTGGACGACGACGTACAGGTCGCCGGCCGGACCGCCGCGCTCGCCCGGGCCGCCCTTGCCGCGCAGCCGGATCCGCTGGCCGTCCGAGACGCCCGCCGGGATCCTGACCTGCATGGTCCGGGCCGACTTCGCCCGGCCGCTGCCGTGGCAGACCTCGCAGGGGTCCTGGGCGATGAGGCCCCGGCCCTTGCAGTCCACGCACGGGTCGGTGAGCGAGAAGCCGCCGCCCGAGCCGCGCGAGACCTGGCCGGTGCCGACGCAGGTCGGGCAGACCCTGGGGGTGCCGTTCTTGTCGCCGGTGCCCGAACACGCCTTGCAGGGCGCCTGGCTGGACATCCGCAGCGGGACCGTGGCCCCGTCGACCGCCTCGGTGAAGCTGAGCGTCACCTCGGACTCGATGTCCTGGCCGCGCCGGGGCTGGACACGGGTGCCCGCGCCGCCGCGGTTGAACAGCCCGCCGAAGACGTCGCCGAGACCGCCCCCGCCGCCGCCGAAACCGCCGCCCGCACCACCCTGGCCGCCGCCCGGCGCACCTCCGCCGAAGAGGTCGCCCAGGTCGAAGTTGAAGTTGCCGCCCGCACCACCGGGGCCGGCGCGGAAGCCGCCGTTGCCGAAGAGGGCGCGCGCCTCGTCGTACTCCTTGCGCCGCTTGGTGTCGCCGAGGACGTCGTTCGCCTCGGAGATCTCCTTGAAGCGCTCCTCCGCCTTGGCGTCACCCTTGTTGGCATCGGGGTGGAACTCGCGGGCGAGCTTGCGGTACGCCTTCTTGATCTCGGCGTCGGTGGCGTCCTTGGGGACGCCGAGGACCTTGTAGTAGTCCTTCTCCACGAAGTCCTTCGTGCTCATCGACGTCCCTCCTTCCGGACGATCGGCGCGGCGGGCGGGCCCGGGGGCGGCCGCCCGGCCCGGCGGGGTTGGCCCCGGGGGTGAGACGGGTGGGCCGCAGACCGCCACGGTGCC
>NZ_JBHYVE010000003.1:292916-431222 GCF_042750035.1 Streptomyces sp. NPDC059452 | reverse complement strand
CCGGCCGCAGTGGTTCACCCCCGTCACCCCTCCGGCGTGCGGGCCCCCCCCGGCCCCCCCGCCCGCCGGCACGCCGCGCCCGCCCCCCGTGCCCCCCCCCCCCGGGCCGGTCGGTGTGCACCCTGGTGGTCAGACGTGTCGCCGTCAGACCTCCTCGGTGCCACCGCTCTCCTCGTCGTCTGTCTTCTCTTCCTTGGCCGCGGCGGGCGTGGCGCCCGGCTGCGGCTCGGCGACGGCCACCCGCGCGGGGCGGATGGTGCGCTCGCCGATGCGATACCCCGGCTGGAGGATCGCCACGCAGGTCGTCTCGGTGACGTCCGGCGCGTAACTGTGCATCAGGGCCTCGTGGATCGTCGGGTCGAAGGGCTCGCCCTCCTTGCCGAACTGCTGGAGGCCCAGCTTCGCGACGACGGTCTCCAGCGATTCGGCGACCGACTTGAAGCCGCCGAGCAGCTCGCCGTGTTCCCGTGCGCGGCCGACGTCGTCGAGTACGGGAAGGAGCTCGGACAGGAGGTTCGCGACGGCGATCTCCTTGACCGTGACCCGGTCCCGCTCCACGCGGCGGCGGTAGTTCTGGTACTCGGCCTGGAGCCGCTGGAGGTCCGCGGTGCGCTCGCTGAGCGCCGTACGGACCTGGTCCAGCTGTGCGGTCAGGCCGACGGTCTGGTCGGTGTCCCCGGCCGGGGCCGCCGTCTCCTCCTCGGAGGGTGCGGCAGCCTTCGGCTCGGCGTCATCAGGGGTGGCGCCGGAGGGGACGTCGGGCTTCTCCTCGAAGCCCGGGGTCTCCTCGGTCACGCCGCACCGCCCTTGGTGTCCTTCTCGTCGTCCACGATCTCGGCGTCGACGACATCGTCATCGGCCTTGCCCTGGGCGCCGCCCGGGGTCTCGGCGCCCGGCGTCGCACCCTCGGCCTGGGCGTTGGCGTACATCGCCTGGCCCAGCTTCTGGGAGACGGCGGCGACTTTCTCGGTGGCCGTACGGATCTCGGCGGAGTCCTCGCCCTTGAGCTTCTCCTTCAGCTCGCCGACAGCGGTCTCCACCTCCGTCTTGACGTCCGCGGGGACCTTGTCCTCGTTGTCCTTGAGGAACTTCTCCGTCTGGTAGACAAGCTGCTCGCCCTGGTTGCGCGACTCGGCGGCCTCGCGGCGGGCGTGGTCCTCCTCCGCGTACTTCTCGGCCTCTTCGCGCATCCGGTTGACCTCGTCCTTCGGCAGCGAGGAGCCACCGGTGACGGTCATCTTCTGCTCCTTGCCGGTGCCGAGGTCCTTGGCAGCGACGTGCATGATGCCGTTGGCGTCGATGTCGAAGGCGACCTCGATCTGCGGCACACCGCGCGGGGCCGGCGGCAGACCGGTCAGCTCGAACATCCCGAGCTTCTTGTTGTACGCCGCGATCTCGCGCTCGCCCTGGTAGACCTGGATCTGCACGGAGGGCTGGTTGTCCTCGGCCGTCGTGAAGATCTCGGAGCGCTTGGTCGGGATCGTGGTGTTGCGCTCGATGAGCTTCGTCATGATCCCTCCCTTGGTCTCGATACCGAGGGAGAGCGGGGTGACGTCGAGGAGCAGGACGTCCTTGACCTCGCCCTTGAGGACACCGGCCTGGAGCGAGGCGCCGATGGCGACGACCTCGTCCGGGTTCACACCCTTGTTGGCCTCCTGGCCACCGGTCAGCTCCTTGACGAGCTCGGCGACGGCCGGCATACGGGTGGAGCCACCGACGAGCACGACGTGGTCGATCTCGGAGAGCTGGATGCCCGCGTCCTTGATGACGTTGTGGAACGGGGTCTTGCAGCGGTCCAGGAGGTCCGCGGTCAGCTGCTGGAACTGCGAGCGCGTGAGCTTCTCGTCCAGGTGCAGCGGGCCCTCGGCGGACGCCGTGATGTACGGCAGGTTGATCGTGGTCTCGGTCGAGGACGAGAGCTCGATCTTCGCCTTCTCCGCGGCCTCGCGGAGACGCTGGAGAGCCATCTTGTCCTTGGACAGGTCCACGCCGTGGCCGTTGGCGAACTGCTTCACCAGGTAGTCGACGACGCGCTGGTCCCAGTCGTCACCACCGAGGTGGTTGTCACCGTTGGTGGCCTTCACCTCGACGACGCCGTCACCGATCTCCAGGAGCGACACGTCGAAGGTGCCGCCACCGAGGTCGAAGACGAGGATCGTCTGGTCGTCCTTGTCCAGGCCGTACGCCAGGGCGGCGGCGGTCGGCTCGTTGACGATGCGCAGGACGTTGAGGCCCGCGATCTCACCGGCCTCCTTGGTCGCCTGACGCTCGGAGTCGTTGAAGTACGCCGGTACGGTGATGACCGCGTCGGTCACCTTCTCGCCCAGGTAGGACTCGGCGTCGCGCTTCAGCTTCTGCAGGATGAAGGCGCTCATCTGCTGCGGGTTGAAGCTCTTGCCGTCCAGGTCGATCTTCCAGTCAGTGCCCATGTGGCGCTTGACGGAGCGGATGGTCCTGTCGACGTTGGTGACCGCCTGACGCTTGGCCACCTCGCCGACGAGCACCTCGCCGTTCTTGGCGAAGGCGACGACGGACGGCGTGGTCCTGGCGCCTTCGGCGTTGGTGATGACGGTGGGCTCGCCGCCTTCGAGAACGCTGACGACGGAGTTAGTCGTGCCCAGGTCGATGCCGACCGCACGTGCCATTTCAATTCCTCCAACTGACTACTTGAGTGGATCTGACTCAAGAATGCATGACGCCCGCCTCAGAGTCAACAGACCTGAGTCGGCCAGGCTCAACTTAAGTGCACACGTGCTTCACCATCACGCACTTCCGGCCCCCCATGGGACACCCCGCCCACGCCACACCCCTCGCGCACCACCCAGCCCACCATCGCACCGTGGGATCGTTCTGTCACAAAATGCCGCGAGACGGTCGCAAGGTCGCAAACGTCATCGATCGGCACACCATCGGACTCCGAACCCCGGGCGGGCACGATCACGATGCGGAACGCGAGACAGCGGCGCGCGCGACAGAAGAACGAACAGGCAAGCCAAAGGAAGAAGCCGCAGAGACAGCAGAGACAGCAGAGGCACAAGAAGAAGCAGTCACCTTCACAACCCCAGCCACCGCCGCAGCCACAAGCGCAGACCCAGCACCAGCACCAGCCACTACCCCACCCACAGCCACACCCACACCCACACCCACAACCGCAGCACCAGGCCCACCCCCACCCCCCGGCACCCCGCCAACACCCCCCCGCCCCAACAGTCACCGTCACCGGCACGGCCAGGGGCCACTTCCCCTCCCGCCCCGCCGCACGCCTGGCGGACCTCACCGACCGGGCCGAGGGGCTCGCGGACCGCTGCACCCCGCGCGCTTCGGCCGAACGGGTGCTGGACCTGACGCTCGGCACCGCCCTGCTGGTCCTCACCGCCCCCGCCGTGGCCGCGGGCGCCCTCGCCCTCGCGGTCCGGCGGGGCCCCGGCAACGTATGGGAGCGCAGTCCCCGTACGGGCCTGGGCGGCCGGGTCTTCACGCTGCGCTCCCTGCGCACCCGCAGGCTCCGGCTCGACCTGCTCTCCCGGCTCCCCCAGGTCGTCCGGGGCGACCTCTCCCTCGTAGGACCGGCCCCGCTGCCCCCCGGCAGCCCGCGCGCCGCAGGCCCGGGGCCCCGGCAGTGGCGGCAGGAGCTGCGGCCGGGACTGACCGGCCTGGCACAGGTGCGTGCCCGCTCCGGCATGCCGTGGGACGACCCCGCCCTGCTGGACCAGCACTACGCAGAGCACCATGGAGTCGTGCTCGACCTGTCGATCCTCGCGGAAGCCGTACGCGTATCCCTGCGCACGGCGCTCCGGAAGGCGCGCCCCGGCGACAGCACGACCACCGCACAACCAAGGCACACCTGAGCGACACAGATCACCGCCCACTCGGCTACAGCGGGGTGGAATAAGTGGATAGTGTCAGCACAGACTAATTAAGTTACTGCTTAGTAGTAGTGGGCAGTAGTCAACTGGATCCCGCTCTCGCAGGCCCGAGGAGCCCTACTCATGCAACTCGCCGCGATCATCGTGTCGCTGGTGCTGACGGTCGTCGGCGTTGCGCTCATCTGCCGAGCCGTCGCGCAGATCTACCGCTTCGTCCGTCTGGGACAGCCGGTACCAGCAGGCAGCCGCACCGACGACCCCAAGGCCCGCACGATCACGCTGGTCAAGGAGTTCCTGGGCCACAGCCGGATGAACCGGTGGGGCATCGTCGGCTTCGCCCACTGGTTCGTCGCGGTCGGCTTCCTGACGCTGCCGCCCACGCTGCTCCAGGCGTACGGTCAGCTCTTCCAGGCCGACTGGGTGCTGCCGATCATCGGGACCTTCCTGCCCTTCGAGATGTACATCGAGTTCATCGGCCTGATGACGGTCGTGGGCATCGTGGCGCTGATGGTGATCCGGCTGCTGAACCTGCCCTCCCGGGCCGGGCGCAAGTCGCGGTTCGCGGGCTCGAAGGCCTGGCAGGCGTACTTCGTCGAATACATCATCCTGACCATCGGCCTCGCGATCCTGGTGCTGCGCGGCCTTGAGGGCGCGATCCACCACGTCGAGAGCTACGACGCCGCGTACTTCGTGTCGTACCCGCTGGTCCTGGCCTTCAAGGGCCTGTCGCTGCCCACGCTCCAGACGCTCATCTACTTCACCGCGATGATCAAGATCTGCACCTCGCTGATCTGGATGATCACGGTCTCGCTCAACACCAACATGGGTGTCGCCTGGCACCGCTTCCTCGGCTTCCCGAACATCTGGTTCAAGCGGAACGCCGACGGCGAGGTCGCGCTCGGCGCGCTCCAGCCGATGACGACGGGCGGCAAGGAGATCGACTGGGAGGACCCGGCCGAGGACGCGGTCTTCGGTGTCTCCCAGGTCGAGCAGTTCTCCTGGAAGGGCATCCTGGACTTCTCCACCTGCACCGAGTGCGGCCGCTGCCAGTCGCAGTGCCCCGCGTGGAACACCGGCAAGCCGCTCTCCCCGAAGCTCCTGATCATGTCGCTGCGCGACCACGCGCACGCCAAGGCCCCCTACCTCCTGGCCGGTGGCGGCAAGGACATGGAGGGCAACGAGAAGGCCACCGATGAGCAGCTCAAGGACGTTCCCGCGGCCGCCCTCGCCGAGGCCGAGCGCCCGCTGATCGGCACCGCCGAGGAGAACGGCGTCATCGACCCGGACGTCCTCTGGTCCTGCACCACCTGCGGTGCGTGCGTGGAGCAGTGCCCGGTCGACATCGAGCACATCGACCACATCGTCGACATGCGCCGCTACCAGGTGATGATCGAGTCCGCGTTCCCGTCCGAGGCGGGCACGATGCTCAAGAACCTGGAGAAGAAGGGCAACCCCTGGGGGCTGGCCAAGAAGGCGCGCGTGGAGTGGACCAAGGAGGTCGACTTCGAGGTCCCGATCGTCGGCAAGGACGTCGAGGACCTCACCGAGGTCGACTACCTGTACTGGGTCGGCTGCGCGGGCGCCCTGGAGGACCGGGCCAAGAAGACCACCAAGGCCTTCGCGGAGCTGCTGCACATCGCGGGCGTCAAGTTCGCGATCATGGGCGGCGACGAGAAGTGCACGGGTGACTCCGCCCGCCGCCTGGGCAACGAGCCGCTGTTCCAGCAGCTCGGCCAGGAGAACGTGGCCATGCTGAACATGGCGTACGGCGAGGACGACGACGAGCCGGAGACGAAGAAGCCCAAGTCGTCGAAGAAGATCGTCGCGACCTGCCCGCACTGCTTCAACACGATCGCGAACGAGTACCCGCAGCTCGGCGGCGAGTACGAGGTCATCCACCACACCCAGCTGCTCCAGCACCTCATCGACGAGGGCAGGCTGATCCCGGTGACCCCGGTCGAGGGCCTGATCACGTACCACGACCCGTGCTACCTGGGCCGGCACAACAAGATCTACACCCCGCCGCGCGAGATCATCGCGAAGGTCCCGGGCCTGCGGAACGAGGAGATGCACCGCCACAAGGAGCGCGGCTTCTGCTGCGGCGCCGGTGGTGCCCGGATGTGGATGGAGGAGCGGATCGGCAAGCGCATCAACACCGAGCGCGTCGACGAAGCCCTCGCCCTCAACCCGGACATCGTCTCGACCGCCTGCCCGTTCTGCCTCGTCATGCTGACCGACTCGGTCAACGGCAAGAAGAACGACGGCCAGGCCAAGGAGTCCATCCAGGTGGTGGACGTCTCGCAGCTCCTCCTGGAGTCGGTGAAGACCCCGGCCGACCCGGCGGGCGAGCCGGAGCAGGTGGACGCACCGGAGCCGGAACCGGCAAAGTGACGTAACGCGTCGGCGTGATGAGCGGCCGGACCTGCCTCGGGGGCAGGACCGGCCGCTTCGGCGTACGGGGGTGGTTCCGGCTCCCGTACGCCGGGCCGGTGAACTCCAGGGGCCCGCTCCCGTTCCGGGCGGTGAACCCCAGAACCTGATCCCCCCGGGCGGGTACCACAGACGCCCCCGTACGCACCTTCTCCACGGCGCTGTTCCTCCCCTGAACTCCCCCTCCCCGCCGCCCCTAGGGGATGTCACAGCTCGGCCGCAATGGCGGTCGGGTTCCCCCGGCCCCCACTCCCCGGCTCCGGGGACCAGGTACGTTCGATGGGTGGCTGGATTCAGGATCGGACGCGGCCGGGACAACCGCACCCCGCAACAACCGCAGCAGCAGCGGCAGCAGCCGTACGGAGGGCAGGCACCACAGCCGCCGTACGGTGCTCAGCCGTGGCCGACCGCAGGAGGCGGCGGCAACGGCGCGGCGCCGCCGCCGTACGGAGCCCCCCAGGGCACCCCGTACACGGGCGGCGGCTACGCCGGGCACGGCCAGGGCGGACCAGGGCACGGCGCACACGGACACGGCGGACACAGCGGACACGGGCAGGGCCCGCACGGCCACGGCGAGCCGGAGTACTTCGGCGACCCCTACGCCGACCCCGCACCCCACGACCCGTACGCCAACAACCCGGGTCACACGCAGGCGTTCAGCATCAACGACGACCCGTACGGCGACGGCAGCACCTACCACGCCGGTCACGGCCCCGCCCAGCCCGCAGGCCCCCGCCTGCGCTGGAAGGAGCTGCTGACCGGCATCGTGACGCGCCCCGGCCCGACGTTCTGGCAGATGCGGGACTACCCGGTGTGGGGCCCGGCGCTGATCGTCACGTTCCTCTACGGCCTGCTCGCGCTGTTCGGCTTCGACCAGGCCCGCGAGGACGCGATCAACGCGACGATCTCGACGGCCGTCCCGTACGTCCTCTTCACCGGCGTCGGCTTCGTCATCGGCGGCCTGGTCCTCGGCGCGGTGACCCACACCCTGGCCCGCCAGCTCGGCGGCACGGGCTCGTGGCAGCCGACGGTGGGCCTGTCGATGCTGATCATGTCGATCACCGACGCCCCGCGCCTGCTCTTCGCCGTCTTCCTCGGCGGCGAGAACTCCCTGGTCCAGATCGTGGGCTGGCTGACCTGGCTGGCAGCCGGCGCGCTGTTCACGTCGATGGTGAGCAAGTCGCACGACCTGCCGTGGCCGAAGGCGCTGGGAGCGTCGGCGATCCAGCTGATCGCGCTGCTGTCGATCATCAAGCTGGGCACGATCTGAGAAAGAGCGTGAGAGAGAAGAAGGCCCCCGGAGCGCAGGACGCACTCCGGGGGCCTTCGACAAGCACAGGGCATGCAGAGGGCATGCAGAGGGCCTGGCCCTACGAGTCGAGGACCTGCCCGTCCCGCCGGACGACGGGCTTCTCCACGCTCCAGGGGAAGTTGATCCACTGATCGGTCTTCTTCCACACGTACTCGCACTTCACGAGGGAGTGGGACTTCTCGTAGATGACGGCGCTGCGGACCTCGGCGACATGGTCGACGCAGAAGTCATGGACGAGCTTCAGGGTCTTGCCCGTATCAGCGACATCGTCGGCGATCAGCACCTTCTTCTCCGAGAAGTCGATCGCGTTGGGGACGGGCGCCAGCATCACCGGCATCTCCAGGGTCGTCCCGACCCCGGTGTAGAACTCCACATTCACCAGATGGATGTTCTTGCAGTCCAGCGCGTAGGCGAGCCCACCGGCCACAAAAACGCCGCCGCGGGCGATGCTGAGGACGACATCGGGCTCGTACCCATCGTCGGCGACGGCCTGCGCGAGCTCGCGCACGGCCCGCCCGAAGCCTTCGTAGGTGAGGTTTTCCCGCACGTCACTGGTCATGATCGATCACACCTGGGTCCGATGGAAGTTCTGGAACGACCGCGAGGCCGTCGGCCCCCGCTGCCCCTGGTACCGCGACTCGTACCGCTCGGAGCCGTACGGGAACTCGGAGGACGAGGTCAGCTTGAACAGGCACAACTGCCCGATCTTCATGCCCGGCCAGAGCTTTATCGGCAGGGTCGCGAGGTTCGACAGCTCCAGGGTCACGTGCCCGGAGAACCCGGGGTCGATGAACCCGGCCGTGGAGTGCGTCACCAGCCCGAGCCGCCCCAGCGAACTCTTCCCCTCCAGCCGCGAGGCCAGGTCGTCGGGGAGCGAGATCACCTCGTACGTGGACGCCAGCACGAACTCGCCGGGGTGCAGGATGAACGCCTCGTCGCCCTCGGGCTCGACGGTCCGCGTCAGGTCGGGCTGTTCGACGGCCGGGTCGATGTGCGGGTACCGGTGGTTCTCGAACACCCGGAAGTAGCGGTCCAGCCGCACGTCGATGCTCGACGGCTGCACCATCGAAGGGTCGTACGGATCAATGCGGACGCGGCCGGCGTCGATCTCGGCCCGGATGTCCTTGTCTGAGAGAAGCACGAACCGAGGATACGCAGAAGGCACGACCCCACCCCAACCGGACCACCCACACCCTCGGGAAGCCAGGACCAGCGGCGGGCCCCAAGGCCCACCGCTCACCCCTCCCCGCCCCCCTTGTTCCGCCTCCTGCCACCTACCGCTTCTCGAACCCCACCGGAACGGCGTGCCGCAACCGGGCACACCGGGGACACCGGATCAACCGCCCCGGCCCGATCCGGTCGGCCCCGAGCTGCTGCATCGGGAACGACGAGGTAGCGAAAACATGCCCTTCGGCACAGCGGACGACGGTGCGCTCCATCGACTCCATCAAGTCCCTTCCCCAACCACATATGGACGAGAAAGCCACATTAGGGGATGAACAGGACGCCACTCGACACGGCACTCCGACCACCCACGCTACGCCCCCAACTCCCGCCCACCCCACCCGCATCCACCCCGGCCACACCACGGGGCACACACAGAAGAGACCCCACGGCTCATCCACCGGGGGCCTGACATGGGGTACAGTGTGTGACGATGCAGCGCCGATCATCGGCACGCTTCGCGGGTGTAGTTTAATGGTAGAACATGAGCTTCCCAAGCTCAGAGCGCGAGTTCGATTCTCGTCACCCGCTCCACGACTGAGGCCCAGGTCATCGTCCTGGGCCTTGTTAGTTGTCTGGACCAGCTCGGGCGGCGCGCATGAGGTTGTCCAGGCTGGTCGGCCACTTCCCGCTGCCGCTCAAGGTCGGAGTGTTGGTGGATCGTCGTGGCGCGGCCTTCTCCGAGGATTGCCCGGACCGGTCCATCGTGTCTTTGAGCGTGGCCCCGGGTCGGGTGGTCGGTGTGTGCCCGGGTGGCGGAGGCTGGAGGAGCGGAACCTGTCCGGTATGCCGACAGGCTCCCCGGGCCCTTGTGTCGCTTCCGATCGAAAGTGGAACGGTGGAACGGCTTCAGGTGCCGGAATACGCGGTAGCCACCCGGAGCCTGGTTCTGTACCTTGCCCACATGACTGACAACCGAAGGGGCAATGCCGCGTAGGCGCCCATCAGCCGTACGGGGCGATCTGCCCATCCGCCCCCTGAGGCGGCGACGATACCCGTTGATTGATCACCTTTCAGGGTCCTGCATGGCCGACTTGCGTCGGCTGGAGCGGACCCGCTTCTGGCCCGAAGCCGCGGAAGAAGCGTTCTGGCACTGGAAGGTCCTTGCCCATGGCCCGCTCAGGCAGCTTGTAGACCCACGCATGGGTGTTGGTTGCGGCCTCCCTGGGTGCGGTTGCTACGGCGCCGGCTTCCGCGAGCGGCTCGAAGCCGTGCTCCACGCACTGCCCAAGAAGAGCGCGCGTGAGTTGCGCGCCCTCGTACGCGCCCTCGACGAGAAGATCCTGGCAAGAGCCAAGGTCATCCCGGCTGACAGCCTGGAGACGCGCTGGTGGCTGGGCCAGTTCTAAGCCCGGCCTGGCCTCTCAGGGTGAGCGGTGGCGCACCGGGATGGGCACCGGAGGAGCCGGTCAGCAGTGGTCACCGCAGCCGGCCAACGGTCGGAGGCTTCCTGTGTCCGGACGGTCAGGGCAGGTGCCAGTCGGCCCATGTCCGTATCCGTATCGGATGCGCTGGCCAACCTGTTCTGGTCGTACCAGTGCCCGTCCGGGGCACGGCATCATGCAGGCATGATCACCATTCACCTGAGGTACGAGATCGACGCTGACAAGCTTGAGGATTTCGAGGAGTACGGTCGCCGCTGGGTTCGGCTCGTCGATCGGTTCGGCGGGACGCATCACGGCTATTTTCTGCCTGGTGAGGGCGACAGCGACATTGCCTACGCCTTGTTCTCCTTCCCGAGTATGGCCGCGTACGAGCAGTACCGGTCGGACAGCATGACCGACCCGGAGTGCCGGGAAGCGTTCGAACTGGCCCGTGAGACCCGGTGTATCAAGCGCTACGAGCGCCGTTTCCTCAGGCCGTTGGACGGGGGGAGTAGAAGGTGAAGTGATCTGGGGCGGGGCAGAGTTGAGTTGCTTCCTGGCGTGTTCTCAGCCCGTTGTGTTGGGGGCCAGGCCGCAGGTGTCGGAGCTCGATGCTCCGTCCTGGCCCTTCAGCTTCACGATCAACTGGCCGTCGGCGGTCTGGCTGTAGGCGATCGTGCAGGTCAGCTGGCGTCGGGCGGTGGTGTTCAGGTCCTTCAGGGCGAGGGGCAGGTGGGTCGTGATCGTGTTGCCGGAGACGGGGTCCACCTTGACCATGGTGCCGGGGCGCGCGGAGGGGAGGGCGGTGGTCAGGCCCGCTGCTCGGTCCTCCGCTCGCGGGCCGGCCAGCAGTGCCATGACGACCTTCTCCGTCGATGGCGGGGCGGGAAGGGCGACGGTGCCCGACTCGGCGTCACCCTCGGTGTACTCGTCCGGTGTCCTGACCGTCCGGAGTACCGGGTTCAGCCCTCCGTAGGAGGTGGGGAAGAAGAGCATCATGTCGTCCTCCCGGTTGTAGAAGGCCTCGACGGTCGCGGGGCCGCCCGCCTCGATGGCGTCGGTCTCCTGAATGCCGCAGCCGCCCAGCAGCGGTACGGCGGCCGCGACGGCGAGGGCCGCCGCGCGTCGGTGTGCCCGCGTACGCCTCATACGGTGGTCTCCTCCGCGTGCAGCGGTATCTCGACGGTGAAGACGGCACCGCCCTCGGGGAGGTTCCCCGCGCGGATCGTTCCGCCGTGCAGACGTACGTTCTCCTGGGTGATCGCCAGCCCCAGGCCGCTGCCCGCCGAGCGGGTACGGGCCTCGTCGGCCTTGTAGAAGCGGTCGAAGATGTACGGGATCGACTCGGGGCGGATGCCGGGGCCCCGGTCCGCGACCTCGGTGATCAGTACGGGCGTTCCCGCGGGGCGTTCGCCGGTGCGCAGGCTTACGGTGACCGGCGCGCCGCCGTGCCGCAAGGCGTTGCCGACCAGGTTGGCGATCACGACGTCGAAGCGGCGTGGGTCGAGCCGGGCCCGGATGCCGGAGGGGAGTTCGGCGTGGACCCGGTCGTCGTCGTGCCACTGCCGGATCTGGAGGGTCTTGCGGATGGCCTCGGCCACATCGACCTCGTCGGCGTTCAGCTCGGCCGCGCGGGCGTCGAAGCGGGAGATCTCCATCAGGTCCTCGACCAGTACGGCGAGCTTCCCCGTCTCCGCGCTGACCAGCCGGACCGCCCGGGCGGTGTCGGCGTCCAGACGGTTCGCGTCCTCGTCCAGGACCTCGGTGACGGCGAGCATTCCGGCGAGGGGCGTGCGCAGTTCGTGCGAGACGTCGGAGGCGAAGCGGCGGGCTCTCGCCTCCGCCTCGCGCAATTCGTGGACGGAGTCCTCCAGTTGTGCTGCCGACTCGTTGAAGGTCGCTGCCAGCTCGGCCAGTTCGTCGCTGCCGCGCACCGGGATCCGCGTGTCGAGTCTGCCGCTGCCCATGTTCCTGGCCGCCCGGCGCAGTTCCCGTACCGGGCGCAGCACACTGCGTGCGGCGATCAGGCCCGGCACCAGCGCGACCGCGAGGCCGGGCACGGCGCCGTCCCGGGCAGCCATGAGGAGCGCATCGACGTTGATCTGTTCATCGGTCATCCGCATGACGGCGTACAGGACGAGTCCGCTGGGCAGCACGCTGTACGGGCCGGTCTTGAAGACGGTCGGCATCGCGATCGTCAGGTAGGGGACACCGTCCTTGACGACCCGCTCGAAGCTCCCGTACGGGTTGGCCCGGGCGGCGCGGCGCAGTTCGGGGGTGATGACGGTGGAGACGGGGTTCTCGCCGGAGGAGGCGCGGACCGAACCGTATTCGGCGAACACCACCCAGGGACGCGGTTTGCCCTTGCGGGCGAGGTCGCGCAGGAGTTCCTCCAGCCCCTCCTCCTGAATGGGCAGGCCGTAGCCCGTCTGCTGGACGTGCTCGCGGAACGTCGAGACCGCCGTGTCCTGGGCGGTCTTCAGCAGCGAGTTGCGGGCCTCGCGGTACGTCAGCGCGGACGTCGTGCCCGCGCTGACGGCGGCGACCAGGAGGAAGGCGGCCAGCAGTCGCGTACGCAGGCCGAACGCCCGGACTCGCGAGCGGTGGGGGGTGGGTGGGGTGGGTGGGGTGGGTGGGGTGGGTGGGGTGGGTGAGGTGTGTGGTCCCGAGCTCGGTTGTGGTTGTGGTTGTGGTTGCGGTGCAGGTCGCGGTCCCGGTTGCGGTTGCGGTTGCGATGCCGTGTCCTTGGTCTTGCCCCGGCGCAGGCGCAGGCGGTCAAGGCGCCTGGCCGTGCTCACAGCGGGCCGAAGCGGTAGCCGAAACCCCGCAAGGTCTGGACGTAGCGGGGGCTGCCTGCCGACGGCTCGATCTTGCCGCGCAGCCGTGCGACGCATGCGTCGACCAGTCGGGCGTCCGCGTGGTACGTGTGCTCCCAGACGTTCTCCAGCAGTTGCTGCCTGCTGAACACCTGCTCAGGGGCGGCGGAGAGGTGCAGCAGGAGCCTCAGCTCCGAGGGAGCGAGCGACAACGGGCGGCCCGCTCTGGTGACCGTCAGCCCGACCCGGTCGATGGTGAGTTCGCCGTACACCTCGATGGCCGGGCGGCCCGGGCCGCTGTCGTCCATGCGGCGCAGTACGGCACGGATCCGGGCCTCGATCACCTCGGGGCGGGCGGGCTTGACGATGTAGTCGTCGGCACCGGCTTCCAGGCCGATGACCACGTCGAAGTCGTCGCCGCGCGCGGTGAGCATGATGATCGGCAGCTGGCTGTGGTCGCGGACCTGCCGGCAGACCTGTACGCCGTTCATTCCGGGCAGCATCAGGTCCAGCAGCAGCAGATCGGGGCGGAACTCGGCCAGTGCGGCGAGGCCGTCCTCGCCGGTCCCGGCCGACCGTACGTCGTGGCCGCGGCGGCGCAGACCGAGTTCGACCCCCTCGCGCACGGCAGGGTCGTCCTCGATGAGGAGCACGCGGGGCATCGGGCAGTTCTCCCTCTGTGGTGGTCAGGGGCAGGGGCAGGGCAGAGCCGACCAGGGTTAGGGCCGGTTAGGGCCGGCCGGTCAGGGGCGGGGCCGTCGTCGGCGTACACGCAGGAGAAGCGCGTCCAGTTCGCCGAGTCGCCGTGTACGGGCGAGCAGGGCCCCGGGGGTGCGTGCGTGCCGTGTTCCGGCGGTGCGAGGAGGTGGATCGGCGTCCGGTTTCATCGGCTTTCATGGGGCTTCATGGGGCTTCATGGGGTTCAATGGGCTTTCATCGGCGCTTCAAGTACGCCTGGAAGGCACGGTGAAGCGCATGGTTGGCGCTGCCGCCCACTGGCCTCTCCCATTCCCCCAACGTCTCGACGACCTGTCCCCCGGTGCCGAGCTTCCACCGCAGCAATCCGTACACGCGTTCCTCCGGATCGAGAGTGGAGGGTACCCCGCGCATGTCGTAGACGTCCGCGCCGAGGGCGTGGGCGTCCTGGAGCATCCGCCACTGGAGGGCGTTGGAAGGCCGGACCTCGCGGCGGTGGTCGGCCGAGGCGCCGGTCTGGTACCAGGCCCGGCGGCCCACCGTGATCAGCGTGTGGGCGGCCAGGATCTCGCCCTGGTGGCGGGCCAGGTACAGCTTCATCCGGCCCGGTTCCTCGGCGTTGAGCGCGGCGTACTGGCGCTCGTAGTACGCGAGCGAGCGGCCGAGCCGGAAGCCGTCGCGCCGCTCGGTGATGGTGAGCAGCCGGCAGAACTCCGGGAGGTCCGCCGCGCTGCCCACCACCACCTCCACGCCCTCTTTCTGCGCCCGGCGCACATTGCGGCGCCACTCCTGACTGAGCCCGGACCACAGGTCCTGGGTGGTGCGTCCGGTGAGCGGCACATGGAAGACGTGCCGGGGCTGGGCATCGCCGTCCCCGCCCCCGGGCCCGCCCTCGCCGGTTCCCTCGCCGCCGCAGCGCCTCCAGCCCCGGGCCCGCAGCCGTTCGGCGACGGCGGTGCCGAGCGGGTCGACCTCGCTGGCGAGGACATCGCCCAGGCGACGGCCCGGGGCGGTGAACGGCTTGAGCCGGGCGGCGTCCCAGCGGCGGTGGGCGGGTGAGGGGCCGATGCGTACGGCGAAGGCGCCCGTGCGGCGCAGGTGCTCCAGCAGCGGGTCGAGCCAGCCGTCGATGGCGGGGTCGTGCCAGTCGGCGACGGGGCCTTCGGGGAGGTACGCGAAGTACTTACGGGTTCCCGGGAGTTGGCGCAGCAGCACCAGGGCCACGCCCGTCAGCCGGCCCGCCTCCGGGTCCGGTCCCCAGCCGAGCAGTTGGGAGAGCCAGCCCTCCTTGACGTCGGCCCAGGACGGGCACTGGAGGAATCCGGCGCCGAGGGCCTCGCCTTCGGGGGACGCGAGGAAGGCGCGGTAGCTCTTCGCGGTGATGGTTCGCAGGGCCACGCCCCGGTCCCGGTCCCGTCCTCGGCGCACAGGGCTGGACGACGACGACGGCGGCACGAGCAGTGCTGACATGATCTGGCCTCTCCTTCTTCCCGGGTCCTCTTCCGGTTCCGGGGCACTCCGGGCCTTTCGCGGGGTGCAGAGGATGCTCACAGCGGTTCATGACCGCTCCGCGCGGCGAATGTGACCGGACCATGACCGTTCCTCACCAGTCGCCGTCACATTGCCCCGCAGCCTCTGACCTCGGGTTTTCCGGCTCTACAGTCACGACATCGCCGACTCGCCCGCCCCTCTCGTGATGTCCCGGAGGTCCCGTTGTCCCGCTTGTCACTCCCGCGTCCACACACCCGCACCCGCACCCGTGCACTCGCCCCCGCCCGGGTCCGGGTCCGGGCCGCCGCCGTCGCCGCCCTTCTGCTGCCGCTCGCCGCCTGCTCGTCGAGCACCTCCCCCGTCGCCCCGGCCACCGAGGCGACGCCGAGCCCCGACGACCGCCCCGTCACGGTCACCGTCACGCCCGCCGGGAAGAAGGTCCCGGCCGGTGAGCCCGTACGGGTCACGGCCGCGGGCGGCAGCCTCACCTCGGTGACCGTCACCGATGCCGAGGGCCACCGGCTCGCGGGCAAGGTCGCCGCCGACGGCCGGTCCTGGGTCTCCGACCGCAAGGCCGTACCCGGCACGGCGTACACGGTGACGGCGGCGACCCGGACCCCGGGCGGAACGGCCCGGAGCACCGAGTCCGGCTTCACCACGGCCCCGGCGGACAAGGTCAACAAGGTCGACTGGCGGCCGGGCGCCGGCGCCACCGTCGGCATCGCCCAGCCCATCTCCCTGGTCTTCGACCACCCGGTCAAGAACCGGGCCGAGGTCGAGAAGCAGCTCAGGATCACCACCTCGAACGGCACCGAGGGCTCCTGGGGCTGGATACGCGACTGGTCGGGCCGGGACCGGGTGGACTGGCGGCCCAGGACGTACTGGAAGCCCGGAACCGAGGTCACGCTGAACGCCGAGCTGAACGGCACCGACTCGGGCGCGGACGGCGGCTGGTTCGTCCGTGACTACGCGACGGCCTTCACCATCGGCGACCGGCAGGTCGTCGAGGTCGACCTGGACCGCCACCGGCTCTCCCTCGTACGGGACGGCAAGACGCTCCGCCGTATAGCCGTCTCCGGCGGCACACCCGGCGGCGACAAGCGTTCCTGGCGCGGAACCGCCGTACTCATGGCCAAGGAGGGCACGATCAACATGAACTCCGAGACGGTGGGCCTCGGCGACGCCTACGACAAGATGGTCGACCACTCGATGCGGCTGACCTGGTCGGGCATGTACGCGCACGCCGCCCCGTGGAACGCCAAGCACTTCGGCCGGTCCAACCAGAGCTCCGGGTGCATAGGGATGAGCGACGCGGATGCCGCCTGGTTCTATGCGCAGGTGCGGCCGGGCGACCCGTTCGAGATCACCGGCAAGGACACCAAGGGCGTGGTCGAGCCCGGGAACGGCTTCGGCGCGTGGAACCTCTCGTGGACCGAGTGGCAGCAGCGGAGCGCGCTGCGCTGAGGCGGAGTCGCCCGGGGGATTCGGGACGTACGAAGAGTACGGAGAGCGCGGAGAGCACGGAGAGTACGGAGAAGGCTGCTCGGTCGGACGCGTGAAGCGCCTACCCTCCAAGGAACATCGCGGGGTGATGGGGGGCGGGGGATGCGTGGACCGGGGCGAAGAGCGCGGGACCGTAAGCGGGCGCGGGCGCAGGAGCAGGAGCAGGAGCGGGAGCTTGAGGCCGAAGTGACGGCTTTCGGCGAGATGCTGGCCGGGCACAGCTTCGCTCCGGGTGATCCCGCGACGCCTCCGGAGGCGCTGGACGACTGGGCCCGTGCCCTCGACGCGTACGACGCCGCCTCGCGGGCCCTGCACCGCCGGGGACAGGCGGAGGTCGTTCCGCAGTTGTTGCGGGAGGGGCTGGACGCGCTGGTGGACCTGGAGGCCCGCGTTGCCGGGGCGCCGCTGCCCCAGCGGCTTCCCCCCTGCTTCTTCGACCCGCGGCACGGGCAGTCGGCCACCGAGGTCAGGTGGGCCCCCAGCGACGGTGCGAAGCGCCTGATCGCCGTGTGCGCGGCCGACGCGATACGTCTCCGTGAGGGTTCGCCGCCGCTGCTCGGCGGGCGTCCCGCACCGGTCGAGGAGCCCGGGGAACTGCCTCCCGGCGGACCTGATGGCGGCCTGTCCCGGCCGGTCGAGCCGTTCCGGTCGGCCGGACTGTCCCTTCCCTGGACGATCGGGCTGCTCGTGCTGGTCCTGGGGTACGGGGCCGCCCTCGTCGTCGCGGGCGACCTGCCCGGAGCGGTCCTGGCCGTCATCATCGGCGGGAACCTCGGCGCAGTGGCCCTTCTCTCGGGGATCCTCGTCGGCGATGCCGCGGTCGACCTGTGGGTGCTGGTGCGCCGGGGGCGTCTGACACGGGCGGCGTTCGTCCGGTCGGCGCGCGGTCGGAGCGGGGCGTACGAGCACGTCTACGCGGTCACCGACGCCTCGGGCCGACGGCGGGAGTTCACTCGGCGGGCGGGCGGCCGGGCCTCGGTCCCCGTACCCCTTCGGACCGTCTGGTATCTGCCGAAAGCGGACGGCACCGGCAAGGGGGTGAGCTCCTGGTCCCCCGTCTGGCTGCCTCTGCGCGTTCTCCTCGGGCTGCCGGTCGTTCTCGGCAGCGCGGCCGTCACGCTGTACCTGATCCCGGGACGGCTGATCACCGTCCTCCTCCCCTGACCCGGGGACGGTGACAGTGGCGGTACGGACCTGAGCAGCCGTACGGAGAGGGCCCGGCGTCTCACGCCCCGCGCCCCGCGAGCCCGCTGCGCCAGGCCCAGGCCGCGATCTCCACGCGGTTCCTCGCCCCCAGCTTGGCCTGCACGTTGGTGAGGTGGGTCTTGACGGTGCCCACGGTGATGGAAAGGGCCGTGGCGATCTCGGCGTTGGTCAGGCCGTCGGCCAGCAGCACGACGACCTCCCTCTCGCGCGGGGAGAGCCGGGTGGCCGTCTCCGGACCGGAGGAGACCGTACGGAACTGCCGCAGGAGCCGCACCGTGATCGCCGGGCTGACCAGGGAGTCACCGGCCGCGGCCGCGCGGACCGCCTCGGCCAGCAGGCGCGGGCCGGAGTCCTTGAGGATGAACCCGCCGGCCCCCGCGTCCACCGCGCGGGCCAGGTACTCCTCGTCGTCGAAGGTGGTCACGATCACGACGTGGGGCCGGTACGGGGCCTGGGGGCGGGTGAGGTGGCGCAGGGCGTCCAGACCGTTCAGGCGCGGCATCCGGATGTCCATCAGCACGACGTCCGGCCGGTGCAGCCCGACCATCTCCAGGGCCTGGAGGCCGTCCCGGGCGTGGGCGACGACGTCGATGTCGTCCTCGGCGGAGAGGATCATGGCCATGCCGGTACGGACGATCTCCTGGTCGTCGGCGAGCAGCACCCGGATCATGGGCCGTCCCTCCACACGCTCTCCCAAGGGATCCGGGTTTCGACCCGCCACTGTCCGCTGCCGTCGGGGCCTGCCCGGAAGGTGCCGCCTTCGGCGGTGACCCGTTCCTCCAGTCCGACGAGACCGTATCCCGTCGGGGGCGGTCCCGTCGCCGTTGCCGGAGTTTGTGCCGCCACTGGGGCGCCCCCCGGCCGATCGTTGACGATGTCGAGTTCGGCGGACCGTGGGAGGGCGCGGAGCGTCACGGTCACCCGGCGGGCGTCCGGGGCGTGCTTGCGTACGTTGGTCAGCGACTCCATGACGACCCGGTGCACGGCCGCCATGGCCGCCGCCGGCAGACGGTCGACAGGCCCCTCCTCGTCGAGCCGGGCCGCTCCCCCGCCGGGCAGCCCGAAGGTCCCCACCAGGGCCCGCAGTTGCTCCACCCCGCCCGCCGGTACGGGCGCGGCCTCCGTGCGGAGCCCGCCCACCATGTGCCGCAGCGCCCGGAGGGCCTCCGAAGCAGACCGTTCGATCTGCCCCAGCGCCGACGCGGCCAGCTCCGGCCTGGACGCCGCGACCACCTGGGCCCCCTGGGCCTGCACGACGATGCCCGTCACATGGTGGGCGACGAAATCATGCAGGTCCCGGGCGAAGATGAGGCGCTGCTCCAGGCGTACGTGCTCCGCGTGGCGTCGGCGGTCGGCGGCTGCCAGCCGGGCCACGACCGCCCCGGTCAGCCCGGCGCAGACGGCGAACGTGCAGAGCAGCGCCAGGATGAGGCTGTTCTCCGTCATTTCCACGGCCACCGGTCGCAGGACCACGGCCAGGCACAGCAGGAGGGACGCTCCGGCGGCGGGCCGGGCGGCCCCGTACCGGACCGTGAGGACCAGCACCACGGTGAGCGCGGTGATCTCGAACAGGGTGTAGGCGTCGGCGCGCCCCACCGACGACCCCGGCCGCCCGGCGGCGACACGCATCCACGCGCTGCACCCGAGGGACACAGCGCCCGCCACCGCCCCGGCCGCCGCAAGGATCCGCGGGTCGCTTCGCCACCGGCGTACGGCCCAGACCGACATCGCGAGGACGGGGGCGGCGGCCGAGAGGGCGGTCAGGGGTGCGAGGGCGGACCGGTGGACACCGGTGCGGTGGTCGGCGGCGAGCGCCAGCACCAGGACGGCCCCGACGAGGAGGACGCCGAGGCGGAACAGGACGCGGCGCATCCGGGAGGAGGCTCTGCCGAAGTGCGGGGAGTGCATGTCCGCAGCGTACGTACCCGCCTCGGGCGGCTCCCTCTGCCGAAAGTCGTAGGGCGCCGGGCGGGCTCTGTCCTTCGGCGGATACGGGGCGGCGCCCGCGCGAGCAGGATCGCTCAGGACGACCGACGAGCCAGCCGCAGGGGGCACCCGATGAACTTCCAGACCCAGATTCCCACCGCCGCCGTCCTCGGACCGGCACTCGCCGTCTTCGCTCTCGTGGCCCTGGTCCGCCACCGACGCGACGCTCCCGGCTGGCGGGGCGGCGGCCCGCTGGCACTGCGGATCGCCACCGCGCTCTACGCGGCGGCGGTCGCCTCCCTCACCTTCTTCCCCCTGTGGGTCTACGGCGGGGACTACCGCAACCAGGCGGAGTGGATCAGTCAGATCCAGCCGGTGCCGTTGCTCATGGCGGACATCACCATGGTCCCCAACGTCATCATGTTCATGCCGCTGGGCTTTCTCCTGCCGCTGCTCCTCCCCCGTATCAGCCGTGGCCGCACCGTTCTGACCTGCGCTCTCGTCAGTCTGGGCATCGAGGTCACCCAGCTGCTCCAGTACATCGTTCTCGCCAACGGCCGCGCCGTCGATGTCAATGACCTGATCGCCAACACCCTCGGCGGTCTCCTCGGGTACGCGGTCCTGCGCGCCGCACAGCGCACGGCCGCCACGCGCACCGTGCTGGACAAGGTGTCTCCGTAACTCTCCCCCTCGCCGCCTCTCACCCCTCGCCCTGTCGCCGCAGGTCCAGAGCGGCGAGGACCGTACGCTCCACCGCGAGCAGCAGGGCCAGTCCGGCGGCGGCCACCACACCCCATCCCACATCGGGAGCCCAGAGCAGGGCCGCCTCCACCGTGCCGCCGAACGCCGCGGGCAGCCGCCACAGGAGTGCCGCGAGGAGCAGCGCGGCGGTGACCGATGCCGTGGTGGTGGCGACGATCCTGCGGCGGGAACGGGCGCGGGCCGCCGCTCGTCGGCCCGGCAGGCGGCGCAGGGCCGGGGCGGCCGCGCACAGCAGGAGCAGGACGACGAGGGCGGCCGAGGCCCAGGGCAGGACGGTGGCCATCGGGTCGGTCGACGTGGTGCCGGGGTCCACGCCGGAGAGCAGGCGCGCCGCCCCGAACGCCGCACTGTGGAACTCCCCGGCCCGCAGCAGGTGGAAGGCGTTCTGGAGGACGATCACCGCCCGGTCGCTGTCGGGCAGCATGACGACCATGGCGTCATGGCCGGGCAGCGATCCGGACTTCCAGACCATGCGCTCCCCCGTGCCCGGGAGGGTGCCGACCGACCAGCCGAGGCCGAAGCGGTCCACGTCGCTCTCGACCTGGCCGCGCCGGCTCTCGGCCATGCCCTGCGCCGAGAGCACCCGGCGCCCGTCCAGCCTGCCGCCGCCGAGCACGGCGAGGGTGAACCGGGTCAAGTCCCGTACGCTGCCGCCCATATGCCCGTACGGGACGCCCGAGGTGTCGTAGGGCGCGGCAAAGGGGACGGGGGCGCCGAAGACGGAGCGGTGGCCGGGCGCCACCCGCTCGCGCTCGAAGTCCCGCTCGGTGGCGACGGCGTGGTCCATCCCGAGCGGACCGAAGACCCTCTCGTGCAGATAGGTGCCGAACGGCCGCCCGGACACCTCCTCGACCAGGGCGCCGAGTACGGCGTAACCGGCGCTGGAGTAGGCGTAGGACTCGCCGGGACCTGCGGCGGGGACGGTCTTCGCGAGGTCGCGCACCGCGTCGGCGAGGGCACCCGGTGCGTTGTCGTAGCGGTCCGCGATCTCGCTGGAGGCCGAGGCGGGGATGCCGCTGGTGTTGGTGAGCAGGTGCCGGACGGTGATGCGGTCGGACACGCCCCGGTCCGCGAGCCGGAACCAGGGCAGGTACGTCCGTACCGGCGCGTCGAGGTCCACCCGGCCCGCCTCCACCTGCTGCATCACGGCAAGGCTGGTGATCGGCTTGGACACCGAACCCCACAGGAACGGGGTGTCCGGTGTGACCGCCCGGCCCCGGCCGTCCTCACCGAAGCCCCGCTGGTGCGTGACACGTCCGCCTTCGATGACGGCGAGCGCGGCACCGGGCGTGCCCGTCGCCTCAAGCCGGGCGCGTACGTACGCGTCCAGCCGGGACCGGTCCGTCGTCGCATCACCGGCGGCAGCGGCGGCCACGACACGTAACCCCGGGCCCTCGGCCGCGGGGGGGGGGGGGGGGGGTAAGGCCCCCCCCCGGGGCGCCCGTCGCCGCCCCCCCCACCGGGGGCGGGCCCGCCCCACCCCCATCACCCGGCCGCCGGCGCGGGTGGGGCGGTGTGGTCGTGAGACCGGCCACCGCGGCCGCCACCAGCGCGGTCCGGACCACCTTCCCCAGCCCTGTGGACCATCGGCGCCCCCGCGCCTTCGCCACCGCTGTCGTGTCCACAGCCACCCCCTGGTCGACGCCCTCCGTTTTTACCATACGAGCATATGGTCAAAGAGTTACGCAAGGTCCGGCGGCGGATACCCTGGCGCCATGCCGAAGGTCGTCGATCACCAAGCCAGGCGCATCCAGGTCGCCGACGCCGTCCAGCAACTGATCACCGAACAGGGCCTGGACCGGGTCACGGTGGCGCGGACAGCCGCCGCGGCAGGCGTCTCCGTCGGGCACGTGCAGCACTACTTCCCGACCAAGGACGAGATGCTGCTGTTCACGCACGGACGCGTCGTCCAGCAGGTCCTCGACCGGGTCTCGGAGCTCGGGGAGCGCGCCACACGGCAGCGGCTGCCGATCCGTGACGTGGTCGTCGAAGGGCTTGTCGAATGGCTCCCGGTGGATCCCCGCCGCCGCTCGGCACACCGGGTGGTCCTGGCCTTCCTGGGCCGCACGGTCGACAACCCGCGCCTCGCGCACGCCCATGCCGATACGGGGCGGCTCATCCGCTCGATGCTTGCCACGGCCGTCCAGAACGGGAAGGAGTGCGGCGAGGTCCCGGACGGCACCGATCAGGATCTCGCCGCCCTCGAACTCCACTCCCTGGTCGAGGGCCTGGCTCTGCAACTCGGATCCGGTCCCGACGCCGACGCCGCCGACGCCGCCAACGCCGATGCCTCCCGTACCGCTCTCGCCCTCGTCGCAGCGCGCGTCCAGGCCGTCTTTCCCGGGCGTTGCCGCCAGTACGAGTAGACCGCCGGTCATCAGGTAGTCAGTGCCGGGAGGCTCCTGACCGGGAGGCTCCTGAGTGGAGGGGCGGGCGGTCACGGTCCAGTACGAAGTCGTCCGTCACCGTCAGGGTGGTGGGGACCGTGTGGCTGATGAGGAGGACGAGGCGGTCGGTGGCCCACAGCGAGAGCTCCTCGGCGATCTTCTCGACGCCCTCCTGGTCGATGCCGTTGAACGGCTCGTCCAGGACCGCACAGCCGAAGGTGCCGAGGGTGCAGACGACGTACCAGAGCTTGCGGGTGTTGCCGGTGGACAGGGTCTTCGCCGCGTGGTTCAGCCAGGGTTCGAGTCCCAGCCGGATCGCGCGGTCCAGGCCGTCCTCGGAGCCCGTACCCCGGCATCGCGAGGTGAAGACGATGTGGTCCCGGACCGTCATGTCGGGGTAGAGGGCGGGCTGGGTACGGCAGATCCGGCGGCCGGACCGGGCCGCCGGGGTGCTCGCGTCCAGGCCGCCCACCCGTACCGTGCCCTGCCAGGGGGCCAGGTACCCCGAGCAGAGTTCCACCAGGGTGGACTTGCCCGTACCGTTGCCGCCCCGCAGGTGTACCAGCCCCGGCCTGCCGAAGGAGAGCGAGAGCCCGGTGAACACGGGGCTGCCCTCCACGTAGCCCGCTGTCACATCGCGGATCTCAAGGGCAGGGACTTGATCCGACGGCCGATGCACGTGATCGCTCCTCCGAGGAGACAGACGCTGTAGAAGGCGGCCAGCAGCCGCAGGGACAAGGAGTGCGCGGCGCTGCCCGCGAGGGCCGGCAGGGCCAGCCCGATGGAGGCGCAGGCCACGAAGACGCCGGGCGCGCTCGTGCCGTCCACCAGCCGCTTGGGGGCCGAGGCGAGTGATTCCGCGATCAGCGAGGCGGACATGACTCCGAGCCCCAGGAACGGCAGCTCCCACAGGACCGCGCCGCTGACCAGGCCTGCCACCGCCGCCACGCCCGTGGCGAGCAGCACCGCGTGGGCGGTGCAGTAGAGCGTGGCGGTGACCGCGACATGGCGGTGGGAGAGCAGGTTCTCCCAGGCGAAGCGGAACTGGGGTCCGAGCGCGGTCGGCCCGCTGGTGGCCAGCACCAGCTCGACGCAGCCCAGCAGCAGCACGAAGCCCAGCGCGATGGCGGAACGCGTCAGGGGCTGTTCGGCTCCGGCGGGCAGAGGCAGCAGTCCGCTGCCGGAAGCGTGTACTCCGGCCAGCAGCAGGGCGGCGGCCAGCAGGGCTGCGTAGGCCCGTTTGACCATCGGGAAGGTGCGGCCGGAGGTGAAGTGCCGGTGCAGGACCGGCAGCAGCGGCAGCCTTGTGGGCCGGAAGGTCATGGGCGGGGGCGGGACCGTGGCGGGGTGTCGGGAGGGGCGGAGGGCTATGGCGAAGCCGTTCCGGTCCAGGCGGCGGTATTCCCGTACGAAGGAGGGCAGGGCTGCGGCGGCCAGGGCCACGCATGCCGCCGTGACGACGATGGCCAGCACCTCGGCGACGCCTACGCCTGGGGCCGCGCCGAGGTTCGGGGCCGCGCCGATGTCCAGGGTCATGCCGAGGTTCGGGGCCGTGCCGACGCCCGGGGCCGTGCCGATGTCCGGGGCCGTGACCCAGCTCGCGCCCGAGCCCACGCCCGTAACTCCGCTCGCGCCCGCCCCCGCCGCGTCCCCTCCCCAGGAGCCGTCCCGTAGTGCGCCCATGGTCGGGCCGCCCAGGGTCAGGCCCGCCGTCACGCCCGTGGTGAAGACCGTCAGGCCCAGCGCCGCGAGCGTGCCGGGGCCCGTGGCCGCGGCCGTGGAACCGGCGCGGGTCGCCAGCCGGGCCGATACGGTCAGGGTGAGCGCGCAGAGCGCCGGCGGGACGCAGATCAGCCCCGGCGTGAACGGACCGGCCACGGAGTTCCCGAAGGCGGCCAGGAAGGCCGCGTCCACGGCGAGCAGGGCGGCGTGGAAGTACAGGATCCGGGCGGCGCAGTAGACCAGGAAGACATCGCGGGCCCTGATGTCCAGGGCCCGGAAGAAGTGTTCGTTGGGGGACCCGCTGACGTTGTGGCGCCGCCGGGAGAACGCCTCGCGCAGCAGGTACACCCCGCCCGCGTACAGGTTGACGAGCAGGAATCCGGCCACCAGGACCGGGCCCGGCACCTCGGCCGTCAGGTGCAGCAGCCGTGCCCCGAAGAAGGCCCCGGCAAGCAGCGCCAGGAGGGTCAGGGCACCGCCCGTGGCGCAGAGCGTGCGGAAGACGGGCAGGGGCATGTTCCAGCCCAGCGCGTTCAGCCGCTCGAAGAGCAGGAAGTCGGCGGTGTTGCGCAGGCCGGAGCCGGACGTACGGGGTGGCGCCATGTCAGAAGCGGTTCCTCGGCCGGTTCTCCGACGCCTCGGCGCGCAGCAGGGTCACCCGTACGCAGACCAGGACGGACACCCCGACGGACAGGCCCAGCAGGGCCTTCAGCCACAGACCGCCGCCCGAGGCACCGAGCGTCGCGGCGTGACAGGCCGCCGCTGCCAAGAACGCCGGCAGGGCGGCGCGGTACGAGGGTGCGCGCGGCGCCGGCACGATGACCAGCGGTACGGCTGCCCCCAGCACGGCCAGGGCGGGCAGCAGCCATACGGGCACACCCGCCGCCCGTGCGTCCTGGGCGACCAGGAGGACGGCGGCAGCCGCACCGGCGAGGGTGACGACGGCTGCGGCGGCCCGCTCGACGGTCAGGGGTGATGTGGTGGGGCGCATCGCTCTCCCTCTCGCCCGGCGTGGATGGTGATGGTCTTGCGCCGGTCGAGCCCTGCTCCTCCCCTCGCCCTCAGTGCGTACGGAGGACGTGGAGAAGCAGTGACGCGATCACCGCAACCAGCAGGACGTACGAATAGTGCCTACCGGTTGTCTGCGGGGGTGAGGCGGCCGGTACCGGGCCCGAAGCCCGGACCTGGTCACTTGCCGCTGTTCTCGGCGAGGGTGTGGGCGACGAGGGCGTTGGCGTGGCCGTGTCCGAGCCCGTGCTCGGACTTGAGCCAGCCGACGAGCTCCATGTGCTTGGTCAGCGGGGAGGAACGGATGAGGTCCTTCCACTCGACGATCGGCCGGCCGTACTTCTTCTCGATGGACGGGAAGTAGCTGGCAGGGCCCTTCACGGCGTTGTCGGTCATGGTGGGTGGCCTCTCCTGTTGCGGTGTGTCGTCGCTCTTATGACCGATGGCGAGCGGCGGAGTCATCGGCTCCGCGGTGTGCGATGGGTCACAAGGGGAGTTGGGCCGACCCGTCTCCGTACGCCGTGATCGAGGGTTCCCGTGGCGCGGTCAGGTGGCCGGTGCGGGCGGCACGTGCCCCCGCGATAGATTCTCGTACCGACCGACAAATCACCCACACGGGGGTCCGAGTTGACCAAAAGCATACGTAAGCCGCTGCGCGCCGCCGCTGCGCTGGCCGCCTGTACCGCCGCCTGTACCGCCTTCCTCGCCGGATGCGGGTCGGGCGACGGCTACAACCTCACCAAGCCTCCCTTCGCGGGAAATCCGGCGTGCGACACGCTCACCGGCAAGCTCCCCGACGAGCTGGGCGGGCACTCCCTGGAGAAGTCGAACGTGGCCGGTGCCGCCGCCTGGGGGGACGGCGACATCATCCTGTACTGCGGCATGCCCGCGCCCGACACCAGTGACAACTGCTCCACCGAGGGCGGGATCGACTGGGTCGCGCAGAAGCCCGCCGACGACCGGACCGCCAAGATGTTCTCCACCCAGGGCCGCAGCCCCAGCGTCCAGGTCCGGTTCCGCAACGAGACCACCGACCCCTCGGCCGTCCTCCCGTCCCTCGCCCCGGCCATGAAGGACATCAAGGCCGACGGCAAGGGGTGCGACGACGCCAAGAGCTGACCTCGTCACGTGAGTGGGCCCGCGCCCCGGGAAGGGCGCGGGCCCGCCCGCCCGGACCGGTGATCCGGGCGGCCCGCCCTCCCCGCCGCGAACCGATTCGAGACGTTCGGCGTCGCGCTCAAGTCGCCTTGTGGAAACGGACGTTCACCTGCCATATGTGCAGAATTCCTGTCGCGTGGCCCGATCGGGGCGAAGATCGAACCACACAGGCGCGGGGCCGGACCGCGCCCCGGGAGGACGGAGACCCACCCATGCCGGACCCGACGACCGCCGAGCGCGACCCACGCACCCTCCGGTGGGCGGCCGCCGCGCTGACCACCGCCGGTGTGCTCCTCGCGCTCTACCCGGCCCTGCGCCCCTACAGCGACGAGACCACGCTCGACGGCGCGCACGCCATGGCCTCCGGCCGCTGGGCCCTCTCCCACCTCGCCGGCATGCTCGCGTTCATCCTGCTGCCGCTCGGACTGATCGGCGTCCGCGCCGCCGTCACCGGCACCCCGGGCGGGCGGCCGATGACCGCCGCGTTCCTCACCGCCTGGTTCGGCGCCGGGCTGGCCCTGCCGTACTACGGGGGCGAGGTCTTCGGACTCCAGGCCATCAGCGAGGAGTCCGTCCGTACCGGTGACGCCGGGCTGCTCACGCTGGCCGACTCGGTCCGCATGGACGCCGTCCCCGCCACCGTCTTCGGCCTCGCGATGCTGCTGTTCGCCGCCACCGGGGTGCTCGTCGCCCTGGCCCTCGCCCGCTCCGGCCGCGCCGCCCGCTGGCTGGGCCTGCCGTTCGGTGCCGCCCTCGTCCTGTACCTGCCGCAGTTCTTCGGCGGTCCCCCGGTCCGTATCGCGCACGGCCTGCTCACCGCCGTCGGCTTCCTGCTGCTCGCCCGCTGGCTGCTCACCCGCGCACCGGGCGGGGATGCGGAGCAGTCGGCTCCGCCCGTCTGACCGTGCGACCCGCTTAGGCTGAGGGTCCGGTCGGCCGATCAGCCGACCAGTTGACCAGTTGAGCAGCAGATATGAACAGGGTCAGGACACCCGGGGGGAACGGGCCGATGAACCATGCGACCGAGGTGTTCCAGCCACTCCAGGCGGACGATCCGCCCTCGGTCGCCGGTTACCGGCTCGCCGCCCGGCTCGGCGCGGGCGGCATGGGGCGGGTCTACCTCTCGCACACCCGGGGCGGCCGCCCCGTGGCCATCAAGGTGGTCCGGCCCGAGCTGGCCGACGACCCGGCCTTCCGGCAGCGGTTCCGCCGGGAGGTGGAGGCGGCCCGGCGGGTCCGGGGCGCGTACACCGCCGAGTTGGTCGACGCCGAGGTGGACGGCGTACCGCCCTGGCTGGCCACGCTGTACGTGCCCGGGCCCTCCCTGGACGATGCCGTCGCCCGGCGCGGGCCGCTGCCGGTGAGCGCGGTGCTGTGGCTGGTGGCCGGAGTGGCCGAGGCGCTCCAGGCCGTCCACGGCGCGGGGATCGTGCACCGGGACCTGAAGCCGTCGAACGTACTGCTGGCCTCCGACGGGCCGCGCGTGATCGACTTCGGCATCTCGCTGACGCCCGGCGTGACGTCCCTCACCGCCACGGGCGCCACCGTCGGCACGCCCTCCTTCATGGCTCCCGAGCAGGCGTCCACGGGGGAGATCACCGCGGCGACCGATGTCTTCGCGCTGGGTCAGACGGCGGCGTTCGCGGCGCTGGGCAGGCCGTTGTACGGAGGTGGGTCCTCGGTCGGCGTGCTGTACCGGATCGTCCACTCGGAGCCCGACCTGTCCCTCCTGCCCGAGCAGCTCCGCCCGCTGATCGCCCGCTGCCTGGCCGCCGATCCGGCGGAGCGGGCCTCCCTGGCGGAGATCGTCGCGTGGTGTCGGCAGCGGCTGGGCGCGGATGCCGACGCGGGCGGCGGACCGGCCGTCTGGCGGGAGATCACGGGGCCGGAGGTGGCGGTCCCGGGCCCGGCCCCGGACCCCACCCCGGTGTACACGCTGCCGTTGGTGGCCCGGCCGCTTCCCGTACGTACGACGGCAAAGGCCCGTAGGTGGCGCACCGCGCTGATCAGCGCGGCAGCCGTGACGGTGGCGGCGCTGCTGACCGGGCTGACGTGGACGATCCTGGACGCGACGGACGGGTTCCGTGACCGGAACGCGGCGGCTTCCGACGGGTCCTCGGCACCGTCCGACCGGAACGCGGCTCCGGACTCCGCGTCGGGCTCCGCGTCACCGTCCGCGTCACCGCCCGCGTCGGCCTCGGAGGGCGGTGGCCGGGCGGCGGAGGCCGACGGCCCGGCACCGGGCGCATCGAGCCCCGGTCCTGCCTCGGCCGGGGCCACGAAGCCGCAAGCCGTCGCGCATCCCGGCCAGTTCCTGGACGAGAAGAACTCGATGAGCCTCAGGGAGCCGGTCATCCGCGAGGACCGCAAGGGGGACATCCGCCTCGCCTGCCGGAGCACCGGCTGTGAACTGCGGAGCAACAACGGCCTGATCGTCCCGCTGTACGACGATCCGGGGGCCACCTACGACGACTGCCGCACCCTCCTCGACGATGCCCCCCGTACCGACAGCCGCAGTCTCGGGCTCGCCTCGGTGGCGGCAGGCAGCGAGATCTGTATCAGGAACGCCGCCGGGGACATCGCGCTGTTCGTGGTCCAGGTGAAGTCGGCGGCTCTGCCGACGGGCGGGTCCAGCTTCCTCACCGGGGACATGACGGTGTGGCGGGCGGCGGACTGAGGGACGCGCCCCCCGGCTGTCGCCGGGTCGTCGCCCTCACCGCCGCAACGCCTCGGCGGGCTGGATGCGGGAGGCCCGCCAGGACGGGTAGAGACCGGCCAGGATGCCCGTGACCAGGCCGATCACGGGTGCGGCCAGGACCGTTGCCGGGTGGACGACCGGGGTCCAGGAGCGGGCCGCCGCCACCGTCACCACCGTGATCACCCCCAGCGAGGTGCCGACGAGGCCGCCGAGGGCGCCCAGCGCTCCGGACTCGGCCAGGAACTGCGCCATGACATGTCGGCCCCGCGCTCCCAGGGCCCGCCGCAGGCCGATCTCGCCGGTACGTTCCAGGACCGCCACCAGGGTGGTGTTGGCGATGCCCACGGCACCGATGACCAGGCAGATCGCGGCGAGCAGCAGGAAGAGCCGGCCCAGGTCGTCGCCCACGCCCGCCCGCAGGGTCTTCGGGTCGGGCGGGGGCACGGCCTTCAGGTACTCGGGGTGGTCGGGGCGCAGTGCCGTGGGCGCCAGTTCGGCGACCTGCCGGGCCGCGCCCAGCTCCGTGGCGACCAGCATCGCCGCCCCGCCGCCCTCGGGCGGGCCCCACACCTTCTCGGCCGTGGTCCGCGGCACGATCACCGACAGCAGCAGGTCCGCCTTGCGCTGCGTGTTGTCGATGATGCCGACGACGGTGAACGGCTGGTCGCCGATGAAGACGGCCGGCCGGCTCCCCAGCGTGGTGATGCCGAGCCGGGAGGCCACCCCCGAACCGAGGACGGCGACGAACTCGCCGTTCTCGTCCATCCTCCGGTCGTACAGGCGGCCTTGGGACACGGTGGGCCGGGCGGCCTGGAGGACTCCGGGCGAGGCCGCGACCACGTCGATGTCCGCGCCCTGGGTCCCCGCCCCGACGAGCGCGGCCCGGACCTGGGTGTCGGCCCCGGTCCGGACGGTCCAGTGCACGCCCGCGGCCCGTACGCCGTTGAGCGCGCCGATCCGGTCGTCCGCGTCCCGGGGGAAGGCGGGGCCCGCGTACGGGTCCTGCTCGGCGGCGACGTCCTCGACCGTCACCTCCGTGGCGGTCAGCGCGTTGAAGCGCCCGTCGATCTGGGAGGACGTGGTCGCCGTCAGGCCGAGGATCGCCACGAAGGTGCCCACGCCCAGGACCGTGCCGAGCGCGGTCAGCACCGAGCGGCCGGGCCGCTGGAGCATCCCGGCGAACGCCTCACCCAGCAGGTCCCGGAGGGGGAGGACGGACAGGGGTACGCCACGGCCGGAAGCCCGACGACGGAACAGGCGGGACGGTCGGGACGGTCGGGACGGGCGCGACAGGCGGGACGAGCGAGACGGGCGAGGTGAGCCGGGCGGACGGGACGAGCGGGACAGGCTGGACAGGCGGGGCACACGCATCACCGGGCCTCCACCGGTCCGCCTGCGGGAGCTTCCTCCGGCACCGAGGCCGGACCCCCGCCGGACTGCTCCCCCGGCCGCTCCCCCGACTGCTCCCCTGGCCGCTCCCCCGACTGCTCGCGCAGGACTCCGTCCCGGATCGCCACCGTACGGCTGCCCCGCCCGGCCACCCCGGTGTCGTGGGTGATGACCAGCACGGTCATGCCGCCCGCGTGCAACTCGTCCAACAGGGCAAGCACGGAACGGGCGTTGGCCGTGTCGAGGTTGCCCGTGGGCTCGTCGCACAGCAGCAGGGCGGGACGCGCCACCAGGGCGCGGGCGATCGCCACCCGCTGCCGCTCCCCGCCCGAGAGCCGCGTGGGTACGGCGTCGGCCCGGTGACCGAGCCCCACCTGCTCCAGGGCCTCCCGGGCCAGCGCGCTGCGCGTCCTGCGCGGTGACCCGTTGTAGACGAGCGCCAGCTCGACGTTCTCCTGCGCGCTGCGGTGCGGCAGCAGATGGAACGACTGGAAGACGAAGCCGATCCGTCGGCCGCGCAGGGCGGTGCGTTCGGCGTCCTTGAGTACGGAGGTGTCCAGGCCGTCGAGGAGGTAGCGGCCCCCGGTGGGGCCGTCGAGCAGGCCCACGATGTTGAGGAAGGTCGACTTGCCGGAGCCGGACGGGCCGACCACCGTCACGAACTCCCCGCGCCGCACGGTCAGATCGCACGGTTGGAGCGCCGTGACCGGGGGCGGGCCGGGGTAGGTCAGCTCGACCTGCCGGAACTCGATGACGGGCTCGGGGAGTTCGTGCGCCAAGCCGGTCACGGGATGGGAGCGTTCGTACGTCAAGTCCTTTGCGGCATGGGAGAGTCCGTACGTCACTGTGGCGCACCGCCCGCCGGATCCGGCAGGGTCCGGCCCGCGTCGACGCCCGTGACCACCAGGTCACCGGCCTTCAACTCACCCTCCACCACCGGCTGCACGGCGACATAGCCGTCCCCGCTGGTCCCGGGGCGGATCTCCACGCGGCGCTGGCTCCCGCCGCTGTCGGTCACCGTGACCACGGTACGGCCGTCCGCACCCGAGGTGATCGCGGTGACGGGCACCACCAGGGCCTTGTCGCCGGTGGACGCCGCCTCGATGGTGAGCCGGACGTCCTGGCCGGTCAGCCGGGGGTCGAGCGCCTTGTCGGGCGTGATCCGCACCAGGTATCCGGACTCCCCGCCGACCGCTTCGGGTGCGCCGCCGCCGTCCCCGCCGTCACCATCCCCGTCGCCGTCGCCGGAAGACTGTCCGGGCACGGTCATGGAGTCCGCGACGGAGACCACCTTTCCCTTGGCGGTCACCCCGCTGAGCTCGGAGTGGATCTCCACCGGCCGGCCGGGGCGCAGCAGCCCCTTCTGGTACTCGGGCACGCGCGCCTCCACCAGCAGGCGCCCCGACGACACGACCATGACCGTGCCCGTCACCTGGTCGCCGACCCGGCCCTGCACGGACCCCACCCGGGCCGGAAAGCCCTCCAGGAACACCGCCTCGCCCGCCGGAAGCATGGGGCCGGACTGGGCCTGGATCTCGGCGTACGCCCGCTGGGCATCGGCGAGATCCTCCCGCGCCCGCTCGACGGCCTTGCCCGTGGTCCCGCCGCCACCCGTGGTTGCCCCGCCATCCGTGGCAGGGCTTCCGCCGCCCGTGGCCGGGCTCCCCGTGTCCGTATCGGAGCTCGTGGCGTCCTCCAGGGCGCGTTCGGCACTCTTCACCGTCGCCTGGGCGGCCTGCAACGCGGCTCCGTCGTCGTCCTGGGCCGGGCGGGGGTCGTAGCCGATCGCCGCGTAGAAGGCGCCCAGCGCGCCCTTGGTCCCCGGGCCGAAGGTCCCCTCCGGGTCGCCCCCGGTGCCGTGGCCGAGGTCCCGCAGCGCCTTCTGGAGCTGGGTGACGTCCTTGCCGGTGGCGCCCGGCCGCAGGTCCCGGTAGACCGGCACCGTGCCCTTGAGCGCGAACACCGGGCGTCCGGCGACCTCCAGCAGGACCTGGCCCTGCTTCACCTCGGACCCGGCCTGGGCGGCGATCTTGGTGATGACCGCACCGGCCGCCCCTTCGCCGCCCGATATCTGCGGGGCGATCCTCGCCGTCTGTCCCGCGACCACCTGGCCCCGGGTGATGAGCGAGGAGACCAGGACCCGGTGCTCCACCGGAGCCGTCAGCACGTCCCTGGGCGGGGGTCCGGCCTCGGCCGCCGCCTGTGCGGGCGACTTGATCACCAGCGAGGCACCCAGCCCGCCCAACGCGACCAGCACCGCACCGGCGGCCACGACGGCCACCCAGCGCCGACGCCTCCGCAGCCCCCCGGAGGAGCCGACCGCCTGCCGCACCCCGTCCGCCTCCGCGACCTGCTCGGGAGGGCTGGTCGCCTCCTGCCCGGGGGAGCCGGTCGCCTCCTGCCCGGAAGAGGCGGTCACCTCCTGCTCGGAAGATCCGTTCGCCTCCTGCGCGGGGGAGCCAGTCACCTCAGGCGCACCCGTCGTCCCTCTCGTACTCTCCGCCCCGCCCGCCACGGGCTCAGCCGCCGACGACGGCGTCGCCCGCCCCGGCGTTCTTCGGCTGGCACTCCTGCAGCGCGGCGCGCAGCTTCGGGTCCTTCGCCACACCTGCGACGGTCAGGTCGACCTCGCCGGTCTCCGGGTCGGGGTCGGGGAAGTCCGCGAACCCCTTCTCCCGTACGCAGGAGCTCAGTTCGCGCGCCTTGGCCAGGCTCTCCTCGGAGACCGCCGTGTCGGGGATCGCCGCCTGGAGGTCCTGGCACGCCTTCTCGGCCGCCACGGTCACCGCCTCGTCGGTGTTCTTGTCCTTGTCCACGCGGAGCTGACCCGGGTTCGGCGTCTCCAGGACGAGGCCGTTCTTCTCCAGGCAGCGGTAGTACGCGATCTCCTGCGCGCTCACCGACTCCGAAGGGCTCGCGGACGGTTGGCCCGCCCCGTCGGCCGAACCGGAGCAGCCGGTCAGCGCGAGAGCCGCCAGAACGGATCCGCAGACGAGGAGGGCAGTGCGCATGCGTCGACTCCTGGGAGGAAACGGGCGGGGAAGGGGAAGGGCGGCACGGTGTGACGGGGTGAACTCGACGCTTCGGCAGCCCAGTTGGCGGAGCCCGTACCGGAGACGGAGGCGTACGGGACACGGTCCCGCGTACGAGATCTTGGGCAACCTACCAGGCGGTCACAGGCGCCTCTACTGTCCCCGGTGCCAGTAGACACACCGCGGGGCGGCGGGTTGGATCACGTGGCGTTCCCGGCCACGGCCACCCCGAACCACTCACCTGGAGATCTGATGTCCAGAAGCCTGCCCCGCCGCCTCGGGTCGATGGCGGCCGTCGCCGCCGCCACCGCCGGTCTGCTGATCACCACCGCGGTCGGTGCCGCGGCCGACTCCAAGAACGGCGTCCTGGAGACGAACGAGTTCGGCCTCTACTACAACTCCGGCCAGCTCGGCTGCGTCTTCGACGTCTACGACCACGACGAGAACTTCACGAACGACAAGTTCAAGGGCAGCTGCAGCGGCTCGGGCCAGTCCACCAACGACAACACGGCGTCCTACTGGAACCGGGACTCGGTCTTCGACTACTACGTCTACACGGACGCCAACTACCGCGGCTCCTGGGGCACCATCCCGGGCGGCTACAAGGGCAACGCCTCCAGCACCTTCAAGAACAAGATCTCCTCGACCAACAGCTGAGGCAGGGCCTGACCGTCCGTTGTCGCGGCGGCGTACGGCCGCTGCTCCGCCCGGAGACCCGGGACGGAGCCACCGGCCGCATGCCGCCGCCCGCCGAGCTCTCACCGAACTTCTCCGAGGACCCCCATGCCCTCTCCCCTCGCGCGGCGGCTCGCCCCCGCGCTGACCGCCGCGTGCGCCGTGCTGCTGACCGCCTGCGCCGGCACTTCCGCGCCGGGCGACACGGACGGCGAACCCGATACGGGGGAGATCCCGGTCATCCTGGAGACGAAGCGACTCCAGTTCCCGCTGGAGGCCTACGAGGCCGACGCCGACGAGCGGCAGAAGCTCGACCGCGCGCAGGACGCCCTCGTGGTCCGGTGCATGTCCCGGTTCGGGTTCACCTACGCCCCGCCCGCCCGGCGAGCGGCCCCGGTGACGGACAACCGGTACATCTTCGGTGTGGTCGACGCCGGGGAAGCCGCCCGGTACGGATACCTGAACCCGCAGGCCGCCGCCGCGGCGAAACAGCCGCGTCCGGCCCGGCCCACCCTCTCCAGCACCGAGCAGCTGGTCCTCGGCGGTGCGGACGACATCGACCCGCAGTCCCTGCCGATGAGCCAGGAGGCCGCGCAGCGCGAAGGCGGCAGCGACCAGAAGGTCGGCGGCCTGGCCGTCCCCGTGGGCGGCTGCACCCGTGAGGCGTTCCTCAAGCTCTACGCGCCGAAGCCGGGCGCCGTGGACATCATGTACCTGTTCAACCTGCGGAGCGAGTCGGAGTCCCAGGCCCGCGCGGACTCGCGCGTACGGGAAAACGACGGAAAGTGGTCGGCCTGCATGAAGGCGGCCGGGTACTCCGTCAACGATCCCATGGAGGCGCCCGAGGAACTCGGCTACCGCAACGAGGAGTTGTCCGGCTCCGCGGCCATCGCCGCCGCCACGGCGGACGTGGCGTGCAAGAAGAAGGTCAACCTGGTCGGCGTCCGCTACGCGGTGACCACCGCTTACCAGAAGCGGCTGGCCGACAAGAACGCCGAGACGCTGAACCTCGCCCGCCGACAGCACGAGGACCGCATGAAGCTGGCCGCCACGCTGCTCTGACGAGGGGCTCTCCGATGGGGAGCCCCACCCCTGCCCACCTGCGAGGACCGGACCGGCTCCAACGCCTGCCCACGCTCCCCGACATGTGAATATATAAAGCATGTCCCCGTCAGGATCTCCACATCTCAGCGCGTCGTCGGCCGCCGGGCCGCCTTCCCTCGCCGCGGCCCTCGCGCTGGCCGGCACGCTCAGCGCGAGGGAGGCCGAGGTCTTCTCCCTGCTGGCGGACGCCCCGTCGTACGAGGTGATGGCGGAACAGCTCGGCATCAGCCGCCGTACCGTGCGGTTCCACGTCGAGCGGATCCGGAGCAAGCTGGGGAACCTTCAGTACCACCAGCTCTGCGCGGCCTCCTACCTGCACGCGCTCGCGGCGGCCCCACGCCCCGCCCAGTGACACGTGCAGCCTGAAGTCGGCTCCGATCCACCGGAGAGTTCTTGACCGATCGTTCTTGACCGATCGTTCTGCATGGGCTTACGCTCTTCAGTGTGGCCAGGACCAAGGAATTCGATCCGGAGGCCGCGCTGCAGTCGGCCCTTGAGCTGTTCTGGCAGCGCGGGTACGAAGCGACGTCGATGGCCGATCTCGTCGAGCACCTGGGGATCGGCCGCGCCAGCATCTACGCCACCTTCGGCAACAAGCACGAGCTGTACCTGAAGGCGATGGACCGGTACGTCGAGGGGCGCGACCAGCTTCTCATCGCCGAGCTGTCCCAGCCGGGGCCCGTACTGCCCGCCGTGCGGGCGGTGGTGCGGAGGTTCGCCTCGGAGGCCACCTCGCTGGAGGGCCGGCTGCGCGGCTGCCTCATCACCAACACCGCGACCGAGCTGGCCCCGCACGATCCGGCGGCAGCCCGGCGGGTCGAGCTGAGCTGGGACCACATCGAGACCCCGCTGCACTCCGCGCTCATACGGGCCCAGGCCCAGGGCGAGCTGCCCGAGGACCGTGATCCACGGGCACTGGCCCGCATGCTGCTCGTCATGTTCCAGGGCGTACGGGTCGTCGGCAAGGCCTCCAGCGACCCCGCCCGCGTCCGGGACGCGGCCGAACAGGCACTGACCCTGCTGGACTGAACCCCACGGGACAGCCCACGGGACACCCCACGAGTACAGCCCACGAGTACACCCCACGAAACCCGGCGCCTCCACCTGCCCGAATACTGGATCGCTCGGTCAAATATCAGGAGGTCAAGGCCCCGAGGAACCCACACCTTCCCGCCAAATAGCCCGATCCTCATAAGGAGTTGTACGAATGCATCGCTTCGCCTCCACCACCGTGCTCGTCACCGGCGCCGGGTCCGGCCTCGGCCGTGCCATCGCGCTCGCCTTCGCCGCCGAAGGCGCCTCGGTGGTCGCCGCCGGGCGCACCGCCGCCTCCCTGGACGAGACGGTCGCCCTCATCGAAGCGGCAGGCGGCACGGCGGCGGCCGTGACCGCCGACGTGACGGACACCGACCAGGTCCGCGATCTCGTACGGGAGAGCGTCGCCCGCTTCGGAGGGCTCGACATCGCCGTCAACAACGCCGGGATATTCCGCGGCGCCGGGCCGGTCGGAGACGTGAGCGAGGAGGACTGGGACGCGGTCCTGCGGACCAATGTCACCGGTGTCTGGCTGGCCATGAAGCACGAGATCGCCCACATGAAGGAGAACGGCGGCGGGGCCATCGTCAACATCTCCTCCAACCTGGGCGCCCACCTGCGCATTCCGAACGCCGCCGCGTACATCACCTCGAAGGCGGCGGTCTCCACGCTGACCCGCGCCGCCGCTCTCGACCACATCCACCAGGGCATCCGCATCAACGCGGTCAGCCCGGGCGCCTCCGCCGCGCCCATGTCACTCCTGCCGGGCGAGACCGAGGCCGACCGGACCGAGCGGATGAAGTCGGAGAACCCGCTCGGCCGGGTCGCGGAGGCCGAGGAGGTGGCGGCCGCGGTGCTGTACCTCGCCTCGCCCGCGGCCGGGGCGGTGGTCGGCAGCGATCTGGTCATCGACAGCGGAGCATCGGCCTGAGGAAGCCGGGGAAGAGGGATGAGCCGGGGAACGGGACGGGGGCCGCACAGGGGACGGTCCCCGTACGGCCCCGGCCTTCACGCTGTTACGGGATGAGCCTGAGCAGCTTGTTCGGGGAGCCTGCCCCGACGTTGGTCAGGACGTTGTTGGTCGCGCCGTTCACGAGGGCCTGGCCCACGGCGGCCGGGGAGGCGCCGGGGTGGTTCGTCAGGTAGACCGCCGCCGCTCCGGCGACGTGCGGGGCCGCGAAGGAGGTGCCGTTGCCCGTGTAGGTGGCGGTGTCCGAGGTGGCCCAGCCCGCCGTGATGTCGGAGCCCGGTGCGAAGAGGTTCACGAGGGGCCCGTAGTTGGAGTAACTGGCCCGCGCGTCGGTCCTGGTCGTGGCGCCGACGGTGAGCGCGGTCTCGACCCGGGCGGGCGAGTAGTTGGAGGCGGGGGCGTTGGAATTGCCCGCCGCGATGGAGTAGGTCACTCCGGCCGCGATCGACCGGCGTACGGCGTTGTCCAGGGTGGGGCTGGGGCCGCCGCCGAGCGAGACGTTGGCGACCGAGGAGGAGGTGCGGTTGGCGGTGATCCAGTCGACGCCCGCGATGACCCCGGCGGTGGTGCCGGAGCCGCTGTTGTTGAGGACCCGCACCGCGACGATCTTCGCCTTCTTCGCCACGCCGTACCGGGTTCCGGCGGCGGTCGTGGCGACGTGGGTGCCGTGGCCGTTGCCGTCCTGGGCGACGGCGTCGTTGTCGACGAAGTCCCAGCCGTTCACGGCCCGCCCGACGATGTCCTGGTGGGTGATGCGGACACCGGTGTCCAGGACGAAGATGGTGGTGTTGCCACCGGCGGAGTCCGGGTAGGTGAACGTGCCGTTCAGCGGCAGGTTCGGCTGGTCGATCCGGTCGAGGCCCCAGGGCGCGTTGGTCTGGGTGGCGGTCGAGTGGACCTTCTGGTCCTGCTCGACCGAGGCGACCGCCGGGTCGGCGGCGAGCCGCTTGGCCCCGGTCCTGCTCAGCTTGGCGGCGTAGCCGTTCAGCGCCGACGTGTACGTACGCTTGATCTCGCCGCCGTAGCCCGCGATCAGCTTCTTGCCCTGCGCCGCGGACGCGCTGAACCCGGCCGTCTTCTTCAGCGTGACGATGTAGCTGCCGGGAACCGCCTCGGCCGCCCCCGCCTGGAGGACTCTGCCCTGCGGCTGGGGGGCCGCCTGCGCCGGTAAGGCCGCTCCGACTGCGAGCGCCAAGGTCGTGGCCGCGGCGATCGCTCCGGCGATCCTTCGCTTGGTGGTGCGCACTGCTGCCATGAAGAAATCTCCTCGAACGTGTGGCGCGCCAGGGGATCACGCGCCGAGGGATGCGGCGTACGGGGGTTCGTCCGCCGTATCCGACGATGGCGCCACGTGTTCGGGCGGGGCAAGGACGACCGAGCGGATGTCATGACCGCGCCACAATGATGACTCGACGTCAACTCCCCTTACACACAGGGCAATACGCCCGTCGCGTGGTGTGCATGAACCGTCACTTCGGCGCTCCTCTAGCCCCGTGGGGTACGGACCAGCGCGCCCGGGAGCGTGGCGCGGATCTCCGCGATCAGGGCGCGGCTGGCCTCGTGCGCGGCCGCGCTGCCCTCGGTGGGGCTGGTACCGGCGCGCTGGTGCAGGACGACCCCGAGGATCAGGCGCGGCGTACCGGCGACCTCCTGCGTCACCGCCCACACCAGGTTGCCGCCCGCCGGGGTGGAGGAGCCGGTCTTCAGGCCGATGACCCCGTCCCGGCCCAGCAGCTTGTTGGTGTTGCGGAAGGTGACGTCGGCGCCGGGGGCCTCGACCGTACGGGTGGCCACGATCTCCCGGAAGGCCGGGTCCTTCATCGCGGCGCGCGCCAGCTTCAGTTGGTCGGTCGCGGTGCTCTTCGTACTCGCCTCCATGCCGCTCACCCCGGTGTAGGTGGTGTCCGCCATCCCGAGGGCGGCGGCGGTCTCGTTCATCTTCGCCACGAACTCCTTCTCGCCGCCCGCGCCCCAACGGGCCAGCAGGCGGGCGATGTTGTTGCCGGAAGGGACCATCATCAGTTCCAGCAAGCGGCGTTGGGTGTACGTCCGGCCCGCGAGCACCGGGGCGGTCGTCTCGACGGAGGAGTACGACTCGTTCGCCGCCTGCTCGTCGGCGGCGACGGCCGCACCGGGGCTGCCCGCCCGCATCGGATGGTCCTTGAGGATCACGTAGGCCGTCATGACCTTGGTGACGCTGGCGATCGGGACCGGCCGCTGCTCGCCCCGGGTGCCGAGACTGCCGACCCCCTCGACCGCCACGCTCGCCTGGCCCTCGGAGGGCCACGGCAGGTGCAGCGACTTCGCCACGGACGCGACGTCGGCGGCGGAATCCGCGGCCGGGGCGCCCGGGCCGGTCAGGTCGCCACCGCCGTCCAGCGCGTACCAGGTGCCCATGCCCGTAGCGAGGAGCGCGAGGGCCGCGGCGAGCGGGACAAGGAGGGAGCGGCGGCGGACGCCGAAGCGACGGGTGGGGGCAAGAGCCGGGGCGGGGCCGGTGGCGGGGGAGTCGGGCATGGGCACCTCCAGGAGAAACGCGTGCGGTTCCCGCACGGATCTCACCTTCGATGAGCCTCTCTTCCAGGCCGGTGCGGTGCCGTTTCGGGTGCCGCGAGAGTGCGTTGCGGTTCCGTTTCAGGCGCTGCCACGGGTCCCGGCCAGGCCCCTGTCACGGGTCTCCCGGCCAGGCCCCTGTTACGGGGTTCGGGATCGGCCCCTGTTACGGGGTTCGGGGCCGGACCCGTAACGAGGTGACAAGGTTCCGTTCAGGCCCTGTTACGCCGTCGTCCCGGGTGGCGGCCCCGGGGCCAGGTCAAGAGTGACGACCGCCCCGCCCCCGTCCCCGCCCCCGTCCGGCGCGTTCGCGAAGGTCAGACGGGCGCCGAGGACCCCCGCCTGGCCCTGGGCGACGGTCAGGCCGAGCCCGTGGCCGCGCCCGCGCTCGCTGGCACCCGTACGGAAACGCTGCGGGCCCTCTTCGAGCAGCGCGGCGGGGAAGCCGGGGCCGTGGTCCCGTACGACGATCCGGGCGCCGTCCACCGTGACCTCGACGGGGACGGCGCCGTGGCGGTGCGCGTTGGTGACGAGGTTGACCACGATCCGCTCCACCCGGCGCGGATCGGTCTCCACCACCGCCGCGTCCTCAACGGTGACCCGCGTCTCCGTCCCGGTACGCCGCACCACATCAGCCACCAGCTCCCCCAGCGGCACCGCGTCCGGCCTGGCCCGTTCGGCGCCCGCGTCGAGCCGGGAGATCTCCAGCAGGTCCTCGACCAGCGCGTTGAGGGCCCGTACCCGGTCCCGTACGAGATGGGTCGCCTCGTCGGACTCCGGGAGCAGCCCGGCGGCGGTGGACAGGCCCATCAGCGGGGTGCGCAGCTCGTGGGCGACGTCGGCAGTGAAGCGCTGCTCGTTCTCCAGCTTGCGCTGGAGGGCGGTGGCCATGTCGTCGACGGCGGCCGACATCTCGGTGATCTCGTCACGGACCCACCCGGCGGAGCCGATCCGCGCGTCCAGCTCCCCGTCGGCGATCCTGCGCGCGGTACAGGCTCCGCGCCGCAGCCGCCGGTTGATGGGCTCGGTGGCGAGGGCGGCGAGCGGGACGACGAAGACGAGAGCCGCGAGCACCGCCTTGACGATGGCGCGGTCCAGGAGCTGAAGGCTGCGGACCTCGGTGCTCATGTCGTCCCGTACGACGAGGATCCGGCCGTCCCCGACCGCCACCGCGCCCCACATCCAGTACCAGTTGGGGCCCTGGGCGTCGTACCAGGTGCCGTACCCGCCGCCGGTGGCCGACTGGTCGGCGAGATCGCGGGCCAGCGGCTCGGGCAGCTCCTCCCGGGTCCGTACGTCGACGTCCGGCGGCGCCTCCCCCGTACGGCTCAGCTCGCGCTCGGCCGCGATCAGCCGGGTGAGGGTGCGGTCGTGGCCCACCTGCAACCCGCGCTCGCGGGTCGCGTCGTGGACGAGGAAGCCGACCACCGCCGCCACCGCACAGCAGGCGGCGGCGGTGAGCGCGGCGATCTTCCAGCGCAGGGCGCGGGGGTTGAGGAGGCCCATGGTGATGATCCGTCGGCCGGCCGGTCAGTCGCGGACGAGCTTGTAGCCGAAGCCGCGTACGGTCTCGATCCTGCCGCTGCCGATCTTCTTGCGCAGCCGGAGCACACACAGGTCCACGACCCGGGTGTCGCCCTCCCAGCCGTAGTCCCAGACCTCGCGGAGCAGCCGGCGGCGGTCGAGTACGGAACCGGGCGCGGCGGCGAACTCCAGCAGCAGGCGCAGTTCGGTGGGGGTCAGCGGTACGGGTTCCCCGGCCCGGCGGACCTCCATGCCGAGGGTGTCGACGCTGAGGTCGCCGAAGACCAGCACGTGGTCGGGGGGACCGGGCGGCGGACCGCTCTGCTCCGGCTCGAAGGTGGCGCGGCGCAGCAGAGCGCGGATGCGGGCCACCAGGACGGCGGTGTCGACCGGCTTGACCACATAGTCGTCGGCGCCCGCCTCCAGGCCCGCGACCACGTCCAGCGCATCGCCGCGCGCGGACATCATCAGGACCGGAACCAGGCTCTCCTCGCGGATACGGTGACAGAGGCCGATGCCGTCGAGCTCGGGCAGCATCACGTCCAGGATCAGCAGATCGTGACCGCCCGCCCGGAACGCCTCCAGTCCGCCGAGCCCGTCGGCGGCCACGTCGACGCGGTATCCGTAGCGCTGAAGGGCCAGTTGGACGGCGCGGCGGATCGTGTCGTCGTCCTCGACGACGAGCACACTGACGGGGTCCGGGACCCGGGGTTCCGACACGCTTCCTACCTGGCCGTGGGGGGAATGGAGAATGCTTGGGTCAAGGGTTCTTCGGGCATCGTAGGCGGCGGCCCGCGGGTCAGAACCGCAGCGTGGCCGCGACCGGGCGGTGGTCGCTGCCGGTGGCGGGCAGGGTCCAGGACGCGAGCGGGGTCATCCCCTTCACCAGGACGTCGTCGATGCGGACCACCGGGAACCCGGCGGGGTACGTGAACCCGAAGCCCGACCCGGCTTCCCGCTGGGCGGAGCGCAACTGCGAGGTCACCGGGGCCAGCGCCCCGTCCTGGTACGTGCCGTTGAGGTCGCCCAGCACCACGACACGGGGCGCGGTCTCGGCCCGTACGGCGGCGGCCAGCGCCCGGGCCGCCTCGTTGCGGCGGTCCGTGGTGAAACCGGCGGCGGTCACGCGTACGGAGGCGAGGTGCGCGGCGTAGACGGCGACGGGCCCGTCGGGGGTGTCCGCCGTGGCCCGCATCGCCCGGGTCCACGGCATGATCTCCACCTCCGCCACATCCGTGAGCCGGTGCCTGCTCCAGAGGCCGACGCCGCCGAGGACCGCGTGGTGCGGGTAGGCGGCGGCGAGCTCGCGCTCGTAGACGGGCGTGGACTCCTTGGAGAGCTCCACCAGGGCCAGGACGTCGGCCTTGGCCCCGGCGAGGGCGCGTGCGGTCCCGGCCGGGTCGGGGTTGCCCTCGTCGACGTTGTGGCTGAGGACGGTGAGGCCGTCTCCGGCGGACCGTTCGGCGGACTGTTTGTCGATGAGCGTTCCGCCGAAGAGCGTCGCCCAGACGAGGGCGGGTGCGAGTACGGCGACAGCGGCGAGCCTGGAGCGCCGGACGGCCGCGAGGGCGAGGAGCACCGGGACGGCCAGGCCGGTCCAGGGCAGCAGGGTCTGGAAGAGGCTGCCGAGGTTGAGGGCCGTGTTGGGGATCTCGGCGTGCAGGGCCATCAGCGCGGCGCAGAGGAGCGCGGCGACGGCGAGACGGCGGCCGGGGGGCCTCGCGGCTCGGGAGGCGGGGGGCGTGGGGGCTGTTTCCCGGGTGGGCGCGGGGGCCGTGCCCCGGGTGGGCGCGGGGGCCGTGGGGGCTGCGAGGGCTGTGCCCTGGGTGGGCGCGGGGGTCTCCTGGGTGTTCGGGGCGTTCCGAGCGCGCGTGTGCTCCTGCGCGCTCGTGTGCTCCTCGGCGCTCGGGTCCTCCTGGGTGCTCAGCACGGTACGGGTCTCCCAACGTCACGTACGCCGGGGGTCGGGTACGCCCCCAGCGTCCGGGACCCGTACTTCCGGGCGGTCAGGGCAATGCTTCGGGGACCGCGCGGGTCTGTATCAGCTACGTATCGGCGGGCGGCCGGGGCGGCCTCACCGGCTACGTATCCGCAGGTCGCCCGGAGGCGGCGCTGACCGGTGTGCGTGCCGTACGGGCGTGGCGCACCGCTTCCTCCGGCGTGAGCCGGGCTCCCCTCTCGTACGCCTCCGAGAACGCGTCCGCCCCCAGCGCGGCCCGCGCCGAGGCCGTGATGCGGTCGACGTCGGCCCGTTCGGCGGGCGGCAGCGGGGCTCCGGCCCGGCGGCGGGCGGCGGCCGCCGCGCCCAGGAGGACGGCCGCGCGGGTGGCGGCGGGCCCCTGGCCGGGCAGGGCGGCCGCACCCGCGAGGCCCTCCAGGGAGAGGGCCAGGGCGCGGGGCTCGGCGAGGGCGAGGGCGATCTCCAGGCCCTCCAGGTGGTGGGCGGCGGCCCCGCGCGCGTCACCGCGCAGCTCGGCGACGAAGCCGAGCTCGGCCAGGAGCAGGTGGTCGCCCGCCCGGGAGGAAACATCGGCGTAGCCGTCGCGGATGTGCAGCAGGTACGCCTCGGCCCCCTTCAGGTCGCCCGAACGGCGGGCGCCGAGGGCGAGGCCCATCTCGGAGTGGATCTCGCCGTACTTGTAGCCCTGTTCGGCGGCGATCCGGCGCGCCCGCTCGTGCAGATCGCGGGCGCGGTCCCAGTCGCGGGCGAGCAGCGCGAGCCGTCCGAGCCCGGAGAGGCGGGCGGACACCTCCGCCTCAAGCCCCAACTCCCGGGCCATGAGCAGCCCTTCCTTCTGGCGGCGCTCCGCGTCCTCGTACGCACCCTTGATCTCGGCGAGCGCGGCGAGCGGGGACACGGTCTGCAACTCGCCCCAGCGGTCGCCCAGTTCCCGGAAGAGCAGGGCGCTGCGCAGCCCGTCCCGGCCGAGTCCGGCGAGGTCGCCGCAGATCAGGGCGAGCGTGGCACGCAGGCCGAGCGCGGCGGCGGTGCCCCACTGGTCCTCCGCTGCGGTGAAGAGGGTGAGGGCGCGGGTGTTCAGCTCGCCGCCCTCGGTCGCGTCACCCGCGCTGAACAGCCCGTACGCACAGAGCCACAGCGCCCGCGCCCGGCGTACGGGGTCGGGTACGGCCTCGGCGGTGGCGGTGAGGCCGCGGCACCCGTCGGTGGAGGCGGCTGCGGCGTGATCGCCGGTGAGCAGGGCGAAGGCGGCGTGGAGCAGGGCGAGTTCGGAGATACCTACGGACTCGGCGGGCTCGGCGGGCTCGGCGGGCCCGCCGAGCGCGGACGTCGGCGTGGAGACGGCGGCGGGCCCGGCAGCACTCCCAGGCCCGGCAGGGGTGACAGGCCCGGCGGGGGTGACAGGCCCGGCAGAGGCGACAGGGACGGCGGGTTCCAGGGGCGGCGGCCCTCCCATCGCCGCCAGCACCGACCCCAGGCTGCGGCGGGCCTCCGTGAGGCGGCCGCGCAGCAGCCACCACCAGGCCAGGGCGGTGGCCAGCCGGACCGCCTCCTCCGGCTCGCCCGCGCCCGCGCGGCGTACCGCCTCGTCGAGCGCCTTACGCAGGTTGCCCGCCTCCGCGTCCAGCCGGGCCAGCCAGGGCCGCTGCCCGGCGCCGCGCAACTGCGGCTCGGCCTGTTCGGCCAGGGCCCGGTAGTGGAGGAGATGGCGGTCCCGTACGGCGGTGAGGTCCTCCATCTCGTGGAGCCGCTCGGTCGCGTACGCGGCGACGGACTCCAGGAGCCGGTAGCGGGGGCCGGTGGGCCCGTCCACCACGACCACCAGGGAACGGTCGACGAGCCGGGTGACCAGGTCCAGCACCTCGTCCCGGGCGACTCCGTCCCCCGCGCAGACCGCTTCGGCGGCGGCCAGGTCGCAGCCGTCGCTGTGGGCGGCGAGGCGGCGCAGGACGATGCGTTCGGGCGCGCTGAGCAGCTCCCAGCTCCAGTCGATCACCGCCCGCAACGTCTGCTGACGGGCCGGGGCGCCGCGCTGCCCGAAGGTCAGCACCCGGAAGCGGTCGTTGAGCCGGGCCGCCAACTCCCGTACCCCCAGGGCTCGTACGCGAGTGGCGGCGAGCTCCAGCGCCAGCGGGATGCCATCCAGGCGGCGGCAGATCTCGGCGACGGCCCGGCGTTCGGGCTCCTCCGGCGCCTGCGGGTCACGCGGGAAGCCGGGGGTCGCGGCGGCGGCCCGTTCCATGAACATCCGTACCGCGTCGGCGGGTTGCAACGGCTCCACCAGGAACATCGCCTCGCCCGCCAGGCCCAGCGGCTCCTGCCCGGTGGCCAGGACCCGCAGGCCGGGGGCGGTGCGCAGGAGCAGTTCGGTGAGTTCGGCGGCGGCGTCGACGACATGCTCGCAGTTGTCCAGGACGAGCAGGGTCCGGCGGTCGCGCAGGGCGGCGGCGAGGCGGTGCGGCAGGGAGGGCGTGGCGGGGCCGACGCCCGGCAGGGAGCGGGGGGCGTCGTCCCGGATGCCGAGGGTGGCGGCGACGACCTGGGCCAGGTCGGCGGGGGTGCCCGCGCGGACGCCGGAGAACTCCACGAGCCATGTCCCGTCGGCCAGTTCACCGGCCCGTACGCCGTCCCGCTCGGCGGCGGCCGCCGCCACGGCCAGCCGGGTCTTGCCGACGCCCCCGGGACCGGTGAGGGTCACCAGCCGTGCTTCCGCGAGGAGTTGGGAGAGCTCGGCGAGCGCCTGCCGACGGCCGACGAGGGGGGTCAGGGGGACGGGGAGGTTCGAGTGGGCGGCGGGGGCGGGTGTCTGCTCGTGTACAGGCCCCTGGGGCACTGCCGTCGCCCCGGACCCGCCGCCCGCCGAAGCCCCGTATGCGTACGTGTACGCCCCCGCCCCCAGCCCCGCCTCCTGCCGCAGCACCGCCCCGTGCAGGGCGGCCAGTTCGGGGCTCGGGTCCACCCCCAGCTCGCCGACGAGCCGGGCGCGCAGGTCGTCGTAGGACGCGAGCGCCTCGCTCTGGCGGCCCGCCGCGTACAGGGCCCTCATCTGGACCGCGCGCAGGCGCTCCCGCAGCGGGTGGAGCGCCACGAGGGCGGCCAGCTCCCCGGCGAGGAGTGCGTGGTCACCCGCCTCAAGCCGCGCCTCCGCCTGCTCCTCCAGCACGGTGAGCCGCTGCTCCGCGAGGCGCTGGGCCGCCCCCCGTACGAACGGGCCGTCCGCGAAGTCCGCGTACGCCGGTCCCCGCCACAGCTCCAGGGCCTCGGTCAGCAGCGCGGCCCGGGCGCGCGGGTCCTGGACGGGGCGGGCCCCGGTCACCAGCTCACGGAACCGTACGGCGTCCACCTCGTCGCCGCCCCCGGTGTCGAGCCGCAGCCGGTAGCCGGGGGGCCGGCGCACCACCCGGTCCCGGCCGATGACCCGGCGGAGCTGGGAGATCTTGGCCTGGAGGGCGCCCGAGGGGTTGCCCGGGGGCGCATCGCCCCACAGGTCGTGGATGAGCCGGTCGGCGGAGACCGGTTCCCCGTCGTTCGCGAGCAGGTCCGCCAGCAGGGCCCGGACCTTGGCCTCGGGGACCCTGACCTCGCGCCCCTCGCCGTCCCACACCGCCAGTGGCCCGAGTACGCCAAACCGCATAGGCGCCACCGTACAGGCCCGGTCACCGGCCCCCGGGGCTCTTCGCGGCTCCGGCCGGACGGTCAGCCGGTCCGGTCGGACGGTCGGGCGGTCCGGTCGGGCGGTCAGCCGGTCCGAAGGTTTCCCGAAGGTTCCCCGAAGCGCCCGCGCGCACAGTCGTCCCACGGACGGCCCCACGGCCCCACGGCTGCACGAAACCACGGCTGCACGGCCTCGTGGCCCCACGGCCTCGTGACACCACGACCCACCGGCCCACCGGCCCCGGCGAGGAACGGCACCCCTGGAAGGAGCGGCACCATGACCAAGTACGCGCGCAGAACCGCCCTCGTCGCCGGGGAGGCCACCGGCATCGGCCTGGCCATCGCCAAGCGACTCGTGGAGGGCGGGGCCTCGGTCCTGCTGACCGCCCGCACCGAGGGGGAACGCGCCCACGCGGTCGCCGAACTCGGCTCCGCCGCCCGCGTCGTGACGCCGTCGGCCGTCAAGGCCGCGCTGACCGGAAACGCCACGTCCGCAGGAGACGCCACGTCCGCAGGAAGCGCCACGTCCGCAGGAGGGGCCACCCGCGCCGGAGAAGACCCCCTCACGGGAAACGCCTCCACCGGCGTCGAGCTCCTCTTCTCCGACACCGTCGCCACCGCACGGCCCCTCCTCCCCCACCTCAGGGACGGCGGCGCGATCGTGCTCACCGCCGCCACCCCCTGCCCCGACGCCGTGACCGCGCTCGCCGTCGAACTCGCCGCCCGGGGCATCCGCGTCAACGCCGTGGCCCCGGGCTGTATCGAGGCGCCGGGCTCCGGCGCCGTACCCCTGCCTCCGCTGGGCCGTCTCGGCGCCGCCGAAGAGGTGGCCCGGGCCGCGCTCTTCCTGGCCACGGAGGCGACGTTCACCACGGGGGCCCGGCTCCCCGTGGACGGCGGACTCGGCCCCCCGTGAACCAGCCACGCCGGACCACCGCCACCGCCCGGCCGCCACCTTTCCCGCCCGCCACCTCATCCGCACCCCGCACCCCACTCATCCGCACCCCGCACCCCACCTCCCGGAAACCTGGAGCACACCCCATGAGCACCGCACCCGACACGGCGCCCGCCGCCGCTGCGGCACCGGACCCGAAGGGCGGGGGCGAGGAACAGCAGAAGCTGCCGCTGTTCGCCCTGCTCGCCCTCGCCACCGCCGTCTTCATCACCAGCCTCACCGAGACCCTCCCCGCCGGTCTGCTGCCCTCGATGAGCCAGGACCTGGGGGTGAGCCAGTCCGCGACCGGCCAGACCGTCACGGTCTACGCGATCGGCACCGCCCTGACCGCGATCCCGCTCACCGCCGCCACCGCGGGCTGGCGGCGCAAGAAGCTGCTGCTCACGGCCATGGGCGGGTTCGCCCTCGCCAACACCGTGACGGCCGTGTCGTCGGTCTACGAGCTGACGATGGTGGCCCGGTTCGTCGCCGGGGTCGCGGCCGGTCTCGCCTGGGCCCTGCTCGCCGGGTACGCCCGCCGCATGGCCCCCGTACACCTCCAGGGCAAGGCGATGGCCATCGCCATGGCCGGTATCCCCGTAGCGCTCTCCCTCGGCGTGCCCGCCGGAACGTTCCTCGGCGACTGGCTCGGCTGGCGCGTGGCGTTCCTGTCGATGACGGTGCTCACCGTCGTACTGCTGGTGTGGATCTTCGTGGCCGTACCGGACTTCCCCGGCCAGGGACGCGGCGAGCGGCCCAAGATGCTGCGCACCCTGCGCATCCCCGGGGTGAGCCCGGTCCTCTTCGTCACGCTCGTCTTCGTGCTGGCCCACACCATCCTGTACGCGTACATCGCCACGTACCTCAAGGACCTCGGGCTGGGCGGCTCCACCGGCCTGATCCTCCTGGTCTTCGGCGCCGCCTCGATGGCGAGCATCTGGATCGTCGGCGCCCAGATCAACCGCCGACTGCGCGGTCTCACCGTCGGCGGCGCCCTGCTGGTCGCCGTCGCCTCGCTGATCCTGGCCCTCCTCTCCGACACCACCGCCCTCGTCTACGTGGCCGCCGTCCTGTGGGGGCTGGGCTGGGGCGGGGTGCCCACGCTGCTCCAGACCGCCGTCGGTGACGCGGGCGGCCCCTCCGCCGACTCGGCGCAGGCGATGCTCGTCACGCTCTGGAACGTCGCGATGGCGGGCGGCGGCATCGTCGGCGGCATCCTGCTCGACACCCTGGGCAGCGAGTCCTTCCCCTGGGCGGTCGTGCTGCTCCTGCTGCCGGTGATCGCGGTGGTCCTGTACGCGCGCCATGCGGGCTTCCCCGCCCAGCGGCCGGTGGCCCCGGCCGAGGAGGAGAAGGCCCCGGCTCCGGCCCCGGCCGCGGGCGCGGACGCGACGGTCTGACGCACAAGGCCACGACGACCGGCCGCCGGAGGGCTTCCAGCCCCTGCCCTCCGGCGGTCACCGGCGCCCGCATCCAGCCATGTTCATGATTTGTTGACACTTCGCGGAGCAGGCCCGTCGCACCGCTCCAGCACTGGTAGAACCGGGTCCTTCCCCGCCCGTACGCCACCCAACAGCACCCCGCCGAGGGACGTTTTCGCAGGTCAGCCCGCGAACTTGCAAAATAGACGGCCGACCCGGGAAATCCCCGTCCAGGACGGTAGTTTCACCTCGTACTTTTGTGCCATGTATCCACTCGGGTGCGAGCGGTGACGGGTATCGGGTGACGAGTATCGAGGGGGCGTAGCGTTACATGTCGTCAAGTGAGGTACGCGCGGCCGTGCCGGACGATGCGGCGCGCATGCAGACGTTCATGGACGAGACGTTCCGGGCCTTCCAGCGCCCGGAGCAACGCCGTTGGGCCCAGGCGTATCTGTGGGCCCTGATCCATGTATCCGGCAAGAAGACACCGCGCCGCATGGCGCTGGCCAAGCCCTTACCCTCGGCCGCGGCACACGGTCTGCACCAGTTCATCAACGCGAGCCCCTGGGACTGGAATCCGGTACGCCGACGGCTCGCGCGCCTGGTCACCGCGAGCACGACACCGCACGCCTGGACCGTCGCCGAACTCATCATCCCCAAGCGCGGCGAGCACTCGGTGGGCGTACACCGGCGCGTCGATGCCCTGACCGGACGCACCGTCAACTGTCAGCGGGCACTGGGGCTTTTCCTCTCCTCGGGCACCCACTCCTACCCGGTGGACTGGCGCCTCGTCCTCGGCGGGACGTGGGACTCGGACCGGGAGCGCAGGCGCCGGGCCCGTATCCCCGGCACCGAGGGCGGGCGCACGGCCACCGACCTGGTCCTGGAGTACGCCGCCGAAGCGGCCACGCGCCACCAACTCCCGGGCCTGCCCTGGGTGCTGGACCTGACCCGGTGCGAGGACGCCACGGGGGTCCTCGCGGGCCTCGCCCGGCAGAACGCCGATGTGGTGTGCGAGGTGGCCGCCGACCTGCCGGTGCTCGCCGGGCAGCACACGCCCGTGGCGACCACCGTGGGCGCGATCATGGAGCTGCGGCACGCCCGGCAGACCCATGTCCTGCTCCGACAGTCCGCCGACGGCCGCGTCCGGGCCGTACCGGTCCACACCTACGCGGGCACGGTGGAGCTGCCCCGGTCGGGCCCGGCCAACGGAACCGCGACCGGAACGGGGCTCGGAACCGGAACCGGAATCGGCAACGGAAGCGGTACCAGCACGAGCACCGGCACCGGCCACGCGGGCTCCCGCCCGTACCGCATCCTGGAACGGCCCGACGTGGCCGAGATCCGGCAGCCGTGCCGGTACTGGATCACCACGCTCACCGACCACCGTGTGGAGGAGATCCTCCGCCTCGCGCGCAGCCACTCCGCGGCCCTCTCGGCCGTGACCACGCTCCGCCACCGGTTCGGCGTCCTCGACTTCGAGGGCCGCTCCTTCCCCGGCTGGCACCACCACATGACCATGGCCTCGGCCGCCTACGTCTACCAGCGCCTGTCCAGCGCCGCCTGCGGAACCGCCACACCACCGGACCGACCCGCCCCACCGGACCGGTCGGCCCCACCGAACCGGCCGAACCGTCCTGACCCGCCTGACCGTCCTGACCCGCCGGACCCGCCGCCCCGAGCACCAGCAGCCACAACAGCCGCACCGGTCACACCGGCCGAGGCGGCGCTCACCGGAGCTCCGAACTGACGTGAAGCCGAGGGGAAGAGGTAGTGGGGCACGTGAGACAGGTACTCGTGGTGGAGCAGAACACCACCGCCGCCGACGCCATGGTGAGCGACCTCAGGCGGCAGGGGTTCACCGCCCGCAGCGTCTCCACCGGGGAGCGGGCTCTGCGGGTGCACGGCGATGCGGATCTGGTGCTGTTCTCCCTGGAACTGCCCGATATCGACGGACTGGAATTGTGCCGGTCCCTGCGCAGCGCCGGTGATACGGCCCTGATAGCCGTCACCGCCGCCGACAACCAACTGGAGCGGGTCCTCGTCCTGAACGCGGGCGCGGACGACTGTGTGGTGAAAACCTGGGGATTCCGGGAAGTCGGGGCCCGTATCGAGGCGGTACTGCGCCGCACCCGGCCCCGGCAGAGCCTTCCGGCCGCCATTTCCCTGCGCCATCTCCATATCGATCCACGCCTGCGGGAAGTGCGGTTGCACGATCGTCTCGTGGGTGTCACATCGAAGGAATTCGAGTTGCTCTATGCCCTGGCCGCCACCCCCGAAAAGGTCGTGACGCGCAAGGAGCTGATGGCCCGGGTCTGGGGGAGCAACTGGGGGCACACCAGCCGCACCATCGACACGCATGTGAGCAGCCTCCGGGCGAAACTCGGCTCCAGCGGCTGGATCATCACCGTGCGGGGCGTCGGCTACCGGATGGGGTACGCCTGGCAGATCCCGGAGACCTCCGCGGGCTGAGACACCGATGACGCCCGTCGGCTGAGACGCCGATGACGACTCCGGTGACAACTGCGATCACGACGGTGAGGGCCCCGGGGTGCGCACCCCGGGGCCCTCGCCGTATCACCTCACCGCTCACGCCCTCACACCGTCGCCCCCTCCAGCCGCCGCAACAGCGGGTGGTGCGCCGCGCCGCGCTCCCCCACCACCCGCCTCGCCCACCAGGCCGACGCCAGGTTCGAGGTCAGCAGCGTGCGGCGCGGCTCGCGCCGGGCGAGCTCGGTGAGGGCGGCGAGGGTGCCCATGCCCGTACCCGTGAAGAGCAGGGCCGTGTCGGCGGGCAGCTCCCGCTCCCGTAGGCGCCGCAGGATCGCCCCGGTCGTCACCGCGTACGGGTCGTAGTGCGCGTCCCCGCCGGGCCCCGCCGCCTCCTCCGCCGGGACGAACACGACCCCGTCCACCGTGAGCCCGGCCCGCTCCCAGAAGGCGCGCGAGGTCGCGGTGAGCCAGGGCTCGTAGGGCGAGACGAGCGTCAGGCGGGTCACCCCGAGCGCCTCGCAGGCCGCGAGGATCGCCTGGGTGGAGGAGTGCACGGGCGAGCCCGCCCGCTCCGAGAGCTCCTCGCAGAAGGCCCGGTCACCGGCCGGCTCCAGCAGGTAGTGCGACGCGCTGCACGCCACCACCGTCGCGTCCAGGCGCAGCGCGCCGAAGCTGCCGAGCAGGGCGGGCAGCACCGCGTTGTACGTCTCCAGCATGGCCCGCAGTCCGGCCCCCGGAGTCACCGGGAAACGGGAGGTGTACACATTCATTCCGGCGCCGAGCAAATGGTTGAACTCGGGTTCCGCCGTGGGGTTTTCCGGCGGTACGACGACCCCTAGCCGGGGCAGCGAGAAGAGATCCATGGACAGCACCGTAGGACGCGCGTCACATCAACGGGCGCTCTCCGTCCGCTATTTGGCATGCCCGCACATCACCCTTGCACTCCCTTTCCTTCCTGACATTCCTTGACACTCCGCAACACAGCTCTGACACGGCAGACATTGCCCTTCCCGGCCGGGCACCGAAGGATATGGATCAGCGAATACAGCCCCCCCCTTTCCCCCTTTCCCTCCCTTTCCCCGACCAAGAGGAGCAGCAGAAATGGCAGCAGAAGGGCCCGAGAAACTGGAGAGGCCGCCCCGTATATCCGACGCGACGCTGCGGGACTCCGCGCACATGGCGGGCGTCGAATTCGGCCCGGCGGACGCCGCCGCCATCGCGGACCTGCTGGTGCGTACGGGCGTCGAGCTCGTCGAGGTGGGCATGGTCTCCGGCCCGGACTCCAAGGACGCCGACCTCGTCCTCGCCACCCATGAGGCCGTCGGCCCCGAGCGCAGCATGACGCTCCTCGTCGTACGCGACCGCCGCCAGGTCGCCCGCGCCCTGGACGAGGCCGAGCGGCTGGGCGTACGGCACATCATGTACTCCATCCCCACCTCCGAGCAGCACGCACAGCTGAAGCTGGACTCGGCGAGCCCCAAGTTCCTTCAGGCGCTGGCCCGTTCGGCGATCACCCAGGCGAAGGAGCGCGGCTTCCACGTCACGTTCAGCGGCGAGGACGGCGCCCGTACGCCCAGGGAACGGCTCGTCCCCTATGTGGAGGCGGGGTTCGCGGCGGGGGCCGACCGGTTCCGGCTGGCCGAGACCGTCGCGTACCTCTCGCCCTGGCAGATGGAGGAGGTCATCGCGGACATCACCGCGATCGACGGCTCCGAGATCGAGATCCACTCGCACAACATGCTGGGCATGGCCGTCGCCAACTCGCTGGCCGCCGTGCGCGCGGGCGCCCAGTGGATCTCCGCGACCGTCGGCGGCATCGGTGAGCGCGGCGGCAACGCCCCGCTGGCCGAGCTGCTGACCTCGCTGCGCGTCATCCACGGCGACACCCGCTTCGACCTGACCCACCTCACCGAGCTCTCCCGGATCGCCCTGCGCGGCGCCGGACTCGGGGACGCCTTCCAGTCCGGGCCGACCACACCGCACGCGTTCGCGTACGAGCTGCCGGGCCAGCTGAACCATCCGCACGCGTACGAGACACTGCCCGCCGAACTCGTCGGCAACCGGCGTGAGTTGCGCGTCCGCAGCCGCCTCACCACCGCCCTGGTCCGCTGGGCCCTGGACGATTCGGGTCTTGAGGTCGACGTCGACGCCTTCACCCCGTGGCTGGCCGAGCGGCAGGAGCGGGACGGCCGCCCACTGCTGGACCGGGACACGATCCGCAAGGCCGCGGTCGACTTCCGCCCGGTACCGGCGTAGCCCGCCCGACCCACCCGACCCACCCGACCTGCCCGAACGTGCCTTGACCCCGCCTTCCCAACGGAGTTGACCATGTCCACCGCCACCACCCTGACCGGCGTATGCCCCGAGTGCGAGACCGACCTGACCGTCCCCCCGGTCACCCAGGGCGAGACCCTCTCCTGCCCCGAGTGCATCCTGACCCTCCGCGTCGAGGCCGTCGAGGACGGCCGGCTGACGCTGGAGATGGTCGAGGTGCAGCTCCGCGACTGGGGCCAGTGACATGGGCGCTCCCCACCCCGGTGCGCCCGTCGCATCCGTGGCGCCCGTCGCGTCCGTCGCGTCCGTGGCGTCCGTCGCGCCCGGCACCTCCGTCGCATCCGGCGCGCCCGTCGCATCCGGCGCGCCCGTCGCGTCCGTCGCCCTGATCGCGGACCGGATCGCCTGGGAGGAACGCCTGCTCATCAAGGCGGCCCCGGCCTTCGGCCTCCGGATCGACTGGGTCAACGACGAGTCCCTCTCCCTCGGCCACCCGGACGCCCCGGCCATCAAGGGGTACGACACCCTCCTCATCCGCAGCCGCAGCTACACGCGCGGCGGGCTGATCGCCACCCTCGCCGAGGCGGCCGGTGTCCCCACGCTGAACACCGCACGGGCCATCCACGCCTGCGAGAACAAGGCCGCCCTGCGCGCCCTTCTCCAGACGGCGGGCGTCCCCGTCCCCGACCACCGGCTCGTCCTCTCCCGCAAGGACTTCGACAAGGCCCTGGCCGACCTTCCCCTGCCCCTGGTGCTGAAGCCCGTCTTCGGCGGGATGGGCAAGCGGGTCACCCTCATCCGGCACGCCGACACCGCCCACTCGGTCTACGACTACATCGAGGACCTGGCCCACGCCTTCGAGCAGGCCGGCGTGGTGGAGCCGTACCTCGGCGGCAGCTCGGTGCGCTGCCTGGTCGTCGGGCGGGAGCTGATCGGGGCGGCGGAGTTCGAGAGCGGCGGCAGCGACTGGCGCAACAACGCGGCCCTCGGCAACAAGAACCGCGCGATCGCCCACGACCCCGACGTCGTCAAGATCGTCGACGGTGTGGTGGACGTGCTCGGCCCCGGGATCTACGGGGTCGACCTCTTCGCCACCCCCGACGGCTATGTCGTCAACGAGGTCAACCACGCCCCCGGCTTCCGGGCCGTGGCCTCCGCCACCGGAGCGGACATCCCCTCGGCCATCGGCCGCTATGTCCAGGAGCTACTCGCATGATCCGTGCAGGAGTCGTCGGCGCCTCCGGGCTCGCCGGCGGCGAACTCATCCGCCTCATCACCCAGCACCCCGAACTCGAACTCACCTTCCTGGGCGGCTCCTCCAACATCGGCCGCCGCCCCTCCGAGCTGCACCCCGGTCTCCGTAACGACCAGGGTCTGACCATCCAGCCGGTCACCGAGGACATCGCGGACAAGGCCGACGTCCTCTTCCTGGCCACCCCGGCACCCGTCTCGGCCGAGCTGGCCTCGCTGCTCGCCGACCGCGTCCCGGCGATCGTCGACCTCAGCGGCGCGTTCCGCATCCGTACGCCGGAGCTGCACGACCGCTGGTACCCGAAGGTCAAGCGGCGCACCGACCTGGCGGACCGCTTCGTCTACGGCGTACCGGAGCTGATCGGCGACCAGTTGAAGGACGCCGCGCTCATCTCGCTGCCCGGCTGCTACGCCACCGCGATCACCCTGGGGCTGGCCCCGCTCACCCTCGGCCTCGGGCTCGACCTGAAGACGGTGGTGGTGGACGGCAAGAGCGGCTCCAGCGGCGGCGGCATCCAGTTGCGCACCTCCGACCTGCACCCGTTCCGGGCCGGGGCCATCGCCCCGTACTCCCCGACCGGCCACCGGCACGCCGCCGAGGTTGGGGACTTCCTGGAGCGGAGCAAGCCCGGCACCATCGGGAACCTGTCCATGTCGGCGTACGGCGTCCCCAACGTACGGGGCCTGCTGACCAGTTCGTACGTGTTCACCGACGAGAAGGTGGACCAGCGCGAGCTGAACCGGGCCTATCTGCGCTTCTACAAGGGGCGCCCGTTCGTCCGGGTGCGGCGGCACAACGAAACGTTGATCCCGGTGCCGGACCCGCAGGTGGTCCTCGGCTCCAACTACGCCGATGTGACGGTGTTGTTGGACGAGGAGGGCGGGCGGATCGTCGTGCTCGCCGCGCTCGACAACCTGGTCAAGGGGGCGGCGGGGCAGGCCGTGCAGGTGACGAACCTGCGGTTCGGCCTGCCGGAGGAGACGGGGCTGACGCAACAGCCGGTGATGCCGGCATGAGCGCATCCCCTTCCCTCCCTACGGTGGTGAAGCTCGGCGGCAGCTGCCTGGACGACCTCGACGGCACCTGGTGGGACGACCTGGCCCGGCACGGCCAGGAGCGTCCGCTGATCCTCGTGCACGGCTGGTCGAAGCCGCTGAAGCAGCTCGACGCCCGCTACAGCGAACCGTCGGCGATCCTGCGCGACCGGTACGGCAACCAGAGCCGGTGGACCACCCCCGAGGTCATCGACGACATCAAGACCGTCAGCGCCGTGCTGGCCGAGGACGTCCTCGGGCGGCTGGAGAGCCGCGGCATCACCGCCGAGCGGCTGCTCGGCAGCGACGGCCTGGTCAGCGCGGGCGAGGGCGAGCGCTGGTGGTGGCGGGAGAAGCGGCTCGTGGAGCTGGAGAACCTGGTCGGCCCGATCACCGGCGTCGACCCGGCCCCGCTGAAGAACCTCCAGCCGGGCCACGCCTACCTGGTCACCCCGCTCGCCCGGAACGCGGCGGGCCGCGAGGTCAACACCGACGCCGACCGGGCCGCCGCCGCGATCGCCGGGGCCACCGGTGCGTCCGATCTGGTCCTGGTCACCGATGTCGGCCATCTGCTGATCGACGGGGAGCCGGTGAGCCGGATCAGCGCCCGGGAAGCGGCCGTCTTCCGCGACAAGGGCGCGCGGGGCGGCATGCGCAAGAAGCTGCGGGCCGCGGGCGAGGCGCTGGAGCGCGGTGTCGAGCGGGTCGTCATCGGCAGCGCCGCCGTCACGGAACTGCTGAACGGCTCGACCGGCACGCTCATCACCGACGAGCGCGCCACCACGACAGGAGCGAGCACATGAGCCGGTCCCGCGTCCTGGTCGTCAACAACGGAACGCTCTCCCTCAAACAACTCCGCTCCCGCTTCGAGGAGTTGGGTTCGGATACGGAGACGGTGGACGCCGCCTCCGTACCCGCCCGGGTCGACGGCCGCTACCAGGCCGTCGTGCTGAGCGGCACCAAGGTGCGCGCGTACGACAGCGCGTTCTACAAGCCCCTGATCGACCTCGTCACCACCACGGACGTGCCCGTCTTCGGCATCTGCGGCGGGATGCAGATCCTCGCCGTGGCGGCGGGCGGACAACTCGCCGAGGGGCCGCAGCGGGTCGGCGGCTATGAGGTGCAGGTGGACACGGAAGAGCCGCTCTTCACCTACGTGAAGCCGACGGTCACCGTCTTCCACCGGCACACCCTCTACCTCCAGGAGGCCCCGCCGGGCTACCGCTCCATCGGCCGCTCCGAGCACGCGCCCGTGGAGTTCCTGCGCTCGGACGACGGCCGCATCCACGGGGCCCAGGCCCACCTGGAGTTCCGCAAGGACGGGCTGGAGATCCTGCGGGGCTTCGCGCAGCTCTACCAATGACCGGCCCCCGGACCCGCCCCCTCACACCTTCGGACAGAACAAGGACTTGACCATGAGCACAGCAGCAAACGCAGCAGCAAGCACAGCACTGGAAGAACCGCAGGACCCCGCCCTCACCGTCCACCTCAACGGCAGCGGCGGCGCCATCAAGGGCTGGGTGGTCGTCGACACGCTCGTCGACGGCCTGGCGATGGGCGGCACCCGGATGACCACCGGGGTAACCGAGGAGGAAGTCGCGGGCCTGGCCCGGGACATGACCGAGAAGTTCACCCTGGCGGGGCTCCGCATCGGCGGCGCCAAGGCCGGGATCGTGGCGGACGGTACGAACTCCGAGGGCGTGGCCCGCGAGGAGACCTTCCGCACCTTCGGCCGCACGGTGAAGCCGCTCCTGCACGGCGGCATCCACCTCGGCATCGACATGGGCGTCACCCCCGCCGACCGGGCCGTCTTCTTCGAGGAGGCCAAGTACGACCCCCGCTACCGGCTCGGCGCCCCCGACATGCCGATCGACTGGCGTACGTACTACGAGCCCCTGATCGACGCCACCGGCCACGGCGTGGGCGTCGCCGCCATCACCGCCCTGGAGGCGAGCGCCCGCACCGAGCCCGCCCGGGTCGTGGTGCAGGGCTTCGGCGCGGTCGGCCGGGCGGTGGCGCGGTTCCTGGAGGAGCGCGGGCACATCGTCGTGGGCATCGCGGACGTCCGGGGCACGATCAGCGCGGACCGGCTGCCGGTGGCCGAACTCGTCGCCATCACGGACCAGTTCGGAGCCATCGACCGCACCCGGCTGCCGCAGGACGTCACGCTCTCCGCCGAACCGGACGCCTGGCTCGACGTGGACGCGGACATCCTGATCCTGGCCGCACAGAAGTACGCGATCAACGCCGAGAACGCCCACCGGCTGCGGGCCGGTCTGGTGGTGGAGGGCGCCAACCTCGCCTCCAGCGCGGCGGCCAAGGAGAAGGTGGCCGCCTCGGGGGCCGCCCTGGTCCCGGGCGTGATCGCCAACATCGGCGGCGCCGCCTCTGCCGCCCTGGCCGTCACCCGGGTCGTCCCGTTCGACCTGGAAGCGGAGGCCCGCAAGGCCTGGGTCTTCGACTGGGTCGGCGACCGGGTCCGGCGGAACACCCGGGACCTGCTGGAGATCGCGGCGGCCCGCGCGGGCAACCCGCTGCCCGAGCTGCTCGCGGCCCGCCGGAAGGAGCGCTGATGAGTACGGCGGCGAGGGAGCGGCCCGCCTCGGAGGCGGCCGCATCGGCACCGGAGGCCGGGGAGCGGCCCGCCGATGCCGTGGCGCCCGCTCCCGGCGACCGCGCCGTCGAGTACCGCCGCCGGGGCTGGTGGCGGCCGGAGACCTTCCTCGACGACCTCCACCGTCAGGCGCGGGAGCGTCCGCACCGGCTGGCCATCGCGGGCCGACGCGTGGCGGAGTCCCGTACGGACACCCTCACCTACGCCGAACTGGACCGGCTGACCGACCGGTTCGCCCTGGCTCTACTCGAACTGGGCGTCCAGCGGGGCGACTTCGTCGCCGTACAGCTTCCCAACCGGTGGGAGATGGTGCCGCTGATCTTCGCCTCCATCCGGGTGGGGGCGGTCATCATCCCGATCTCGCCCATCTGCACAGAGGTGGAGCTGCGCCACCGCCTCTCCCTCACGGAGGCGCGGGTGTGCATCACGCTCCCGGAGTGGTCGGGCACCCCGCTGGCGGAGATCGCCACGGCTCTCAGAAGCGAACTCCCTTCTCTGGAACATGTGCTGGTGGTCGACGGACCGCTACTGCCCGCAGGCGCGCTCCCCTTCCACGAGTACTTCGTGGCGGAGGCACGGGAGGAGCGGGAAGACGCCGCAGCCCGGCTGGCGGGTCTGGCGCTCGGCGCGGACGACCCGTTCGTGGTGCTGTTCACCTCCGGTACGACGGGGCTGTCCAAAGGGGTCCTGCACAGCCAGAACACGGTCCACTCGGCCGTACGCGGATACGTGAACGCGTTCGGAGCGGGCGAGGGCGGGGGCGGGGCCGAGGGCAGCGGCGAGGGCGGGGACGAGAGAGGGGGCGGCGGCTGGGTGGCGGCGGTTTCCACTCCCCTCGTCCACTACTCGGGTTTCGCACAAGGGGTGTTGGCAGGCGTGATGCTCGGCGGGACCGTCGCCTTCCAGGACGTACGTCGCAACGAGGCGCTGCTCGACCTGGTGGAGCGGTACGGCGCGACCCTCCTGTACGGGCCGCCCGCCACCCTCGCCGATGTGGCCGCCTCCCAGCGGGCCGAGCGGCGGGACACCAGCACGCTGCGGCACGTGGTGATCGGCTCGGCGCCGGTCCTGAAGGAGCTGGCCGACGAGGTGCGCGAGACGCTCGGCGCCCGCGCCCACTCGCTCTGGGGCATGTCGGAGAACGGCCCCGTGACCACCACCCGGCCCGAGGACCCGGACGGCTGGGCGGCGCGGAGCAACGGCCGCGCGATCGACGCCATGGAGACCCGGATCGAGACGTCGGAGGCGTACGGGAGCGGGAGCGCGGGGGCCACGGATGCGGTCGGCCGGCTGAAAGTGCGCGGCGCGTCCCTCGCGCTCGGGTACCACAAGCGCCCCGAGGCGTTCGCGGCCGAGCTGGACGCGGACGGCTGGTTCGACACGGGCGACCTCGCCCGGGGCGACGGCCGGGACGGTATCCGCATCATCGGCCGGGCCCGGGACGCGATCCTGCGGGGCGGGCAGGTGGCGCCGACGGCCGAGCTGGAGGCGGTGATCGGCAGCCACCCCCGGGCGGTCGAGGCCGCGCTGGTGGGCCTGGAACCTTCCGGCGGGACCGGCAGCGTGATCGTCGCCGTCGTGGTCCCGCGCGACGGCCGGGGCCCCACGCTCGACGAGGTCCGCGCCCGGGTCACGGAGGCGGGCCACGACGCCCGCTTCCTGCCCGACCGGGTGGAGCACGTCCCCGCGCTCCCGAAAACGCTGACCGGCAAGGTCCGCAAGGCGGAACTGCGCGAGCGGTACGCCACGACGCCCCCGACCCCCTGACCCCGTACACCTCACACCTCACACCTCACACCTCACACCTCACACCTCAGACGTCAGACGTCAGACGTCAGACGTCAGACGTCAGACGTCACACCTCACACCGAGCACCGGAGCTGCCGCCATGCCCGAACCCACACCGCCCTCCGCGCCGGTCTCCATGTCGGCGACCCTCGCCGCCGACGAGGTCCTGGCCCGTCGGCGCCGGGCCGGGGAGCGGGTCCTGTCCATGGCGAGCGGAGAGATCGGCCTGCCCGTCCTCCCCGAACTCAGGGACCGGCTCGCGGCGGCGGCCGACGAGAACGCCTACGGCTCCGTCGCCGGAAGTCCCCTTCTCCGTAACGCCGTTGCCGGGTACTGGGAGCGGCGCGGACTGGCCGTGGACCCGGAACTGGTCGTGGCGGGCCCGGGGAGCAAGTCGCTTCTCTTCGCCCTGCTCCTGGCCATCGGCGGGGACGTGATCGTGCCGGTCCCGAGCTGGGTGAGCTACGCGGCCCAGGCCCGGCTGGTCGGCGCGCGGCCCATCCCCGTACCGATCCTGCCGGGACAGGGCGGGGTGCCCGACCCGGACCGGCTGCGCGAGGCGGTCGCCGACGCGCGGGCCGCCGGGCAGCACCCCCGGGCCGTGATCGTCACCGTGCCGGACAACCCGACGGGCACGGTCGCATCGGCCGCCACCGTACGGGAGTTGGCGGCGGCTGCCCGCGAGCTGGACCTCGTCATCGTCTCCGACGAGATCTACGGCGACCTGGTGTACGACACCTCCGCCCCGGCCGTCTCGCCCGCCCTGCACGCCCCGGAGCGGACCGTCGTCACCACCGGCCTGACCAAGAACCTGGCGCTCGGCGGCTGGCGTACGGGGGTGGCCCGGCTGCCCGACGGCGAGCTGGGGCGCGCCCTGCACACCCGGCTCACCGCGGTGGCCAGTCAGATCTGGTCGAGCCCGCCCGCGCCGGTACAGACAGCGGCCGCGTACGCGTTCGGGGAGCCGCCGGAGGTCACCGAGCGCATCGCGGTGAGCCGACGGCTGCACGAGAAGGTGGTGCGCGCGGTCGCCGCCCGCTTCACCGCCGTGGGCGCGGAGCTCGCCCCTGTCGCCGCGACCTGCTACCTCTACCCGGACTTCGAGCCCCTGCGGGAGCACCTGGCCGCCCGGCACGGCGTGCACGACGGCGACGGTCTGGCCGCGCTGCTCTCGGAGCGGTACGGGGTCGGGGTGCTGCCCGCGAGCGCGTTCGGGGAGTCCGGCCGCCCCCTGCGCATCCGGGCGGCGACCAGCCACTTCTACGGCGAGACCGACGAGCGGCGCGCGGCGGCGCTGGAGTCGGCGGATCCGCTCGCCCTGCCGTGGATACGGGAATCGGTCGACCGGGTCGGCGAGGTCCTGGCCGACCTCACGGGGGCGCCCGTTCCCGCTCTCGCCCCGCACGCCTGATGTCACCCCACCCATCTGCGTACTGCCCAGCCCATCGACGTACTGACTGAAGGAGTCACCGATGCCCCACTCCCACCTCCCCGTGCTCTTCGAGGCCCTGTACAAGGGCGAACGCCATGTCGGCTTCGGCCGCCCCGAGGACGGCGCGCCCCAGAGCCTGTACCGGGTGGAGGACGGCCAGGTCGCCGACGCCTTCATCACCACCGACGGCTCGGAGGAGGCGCTGCGGGCCGCGCTCACCGAAGGCGCGGCGACCGTCACCGTCACGGCCGGGGACCCGGAACTGCGCCTGCTGCCGCCCCTCCTCCCGCAGGCCACGGGCAACGCCCTGCTGAGCGGGTTCATGGGCACGCACAAGAAGAAGTGGGGCGGCGAAACGGCCCCGGAGGACGGGGAGTTCACCCCGCCCAAGTGGTTCTTCAAGGGGTTCGGCGACTGGGCGAAGCTGCCCGGTGAGGACCTGGTCGTCCCGGCCCGTCCGGTCGCCCTCATCGAGGAGCCGGAGGTCGCCCTCGTCTACGTCAACGACGCCGAAGGCACCCCGCACTACGCCGGATACACCTTCGGCAACGACCTGTGCGACATCGGCCTGCACCGGCAGGACCCGGGCTACAACCCGTACTGCAAGCTGTGCGACACCGCGCTCACCCCGTGGCTCTTCCTCGGCCCGCCGCCGCGCACGGTGACCGGCCGGGTCACCATCGTCCGGGACGGCGCGACGGCCTGGGAGGGCCCGTTCGACTGCGGTGACGACGCCCTTTACTACCGGGTGCAGGACATGGCGGACCACCTGTTCACGTTCCCGGCGGTACGGCGGCCCGGCCTGGTCAACTACGTGCTGCTGGGCGCCGACGAGGCGAGCTTCCACGACGGGTTCCGGATCGCCGACGGGGACCGGATCGCCATCGACGTGAAGAGCCACGGGGTCGCCTTCGAGAACCGGGTGCGGTACGTCTCCCCGGCCCCGTCCACGACGCCTCCCGCCGCCCCGGCCCCCGCTGCGGCCGCTCCTGTCACCACGGCATGAACTCCTTGTGAAACAGACCGGGTTGACCTGGGCAGACGCCACTCTGCCCAGGCACGCTCGGTAGGTCACACCGCCACCCCTCACTCCCATCCGCCGCACCCGACCCACCACCACTGCCGGACTTCGCAGGAGGAGACCGCACCGTGCCCGCCACCACCAAGAAACAGGTGCATCTCGCAGCGCAGCTGCCCGGCATCCACAATGTGACCGTCTGGTCGGACCCGCGCTCCGAGAGCCAGATAGCCATCGACTCCTTCATCCGGCTCGCGCAGACCGTCGAACGCGGCAAGTTCGACTTCTTCTTCCTCGCCGAGGGGCTGCGGCTGCGCGAGCACAAGGGGCAGGTCTACGACCTGGACATCGCGGGACGCCCGGAGAACCTGACCGTGCTCAGCGCCCTGGCCGCCGTCACCACGCACCTGGGCCTCGCCGCCACGGTCAACGCCACTTTCAACGAGCCGTACGAGGTGGCGCGCCGGTTCGCGACCCTGGACCGGCTCAGCGGCGGGCGGGCCGCCTGGAACGTGGTGACCAGTTACGACGCGTTCACCGGCGAGAACTTCCGCCGGGGCGGCTTCCTCCCGGAGGCCGACCGCTACACCCGGGCCGCCGAATTCCTCACCACGGCGCGGGAGTTGTGGGACAGCTGGGGGGAGGGCGATCTGAAGGCCGAAGCGGCGACGGGCGAGTTCATCGCCGCCGGGGCCGGGCGCTTCTCCCACCGGGGGCAGCACTTCGACATCTCCGGCCGGTTCACCACCCCGCCCGGACCGCAGGGGCACCCGGTGATCATCCAGTCCGGTGAGTCCGACGCGGGCCGGGAGTTCGCCGCGTCCGACGCCGAGGTCATCTTCAGCAAGCACAACCGGATCGATGTGGCCCGCGCGTTCTACCGGGACGTGAAGCGCCGCCTCGCCGCGTACGGCCGCAGCCCCGAGGACCTGCTGATCCTTCCCACGGCCAACGCGGTCGTCGCGGACACCGACGAGGAGGCGGCGGCGTACGCGGAGGAGATCAGCCGCGAGCTGGTCAGCCCGCAGACCGCGATCGCCCATCTGGAGGCGGTCTGGGGCCGCGACCTGTCCGCCTACGACCCGGACGGGCCGCTCCCCGACATCGAGCCGGAGGACGACGCCCACTTCCTGAAGGGGCACTCCGTCTTCCGCAAGGGGCGGGCGGAGACCGCCCGGCAGTGGCGCAAGCTCGCGGAGGAGCGGAACTTCTCCATCCGGGAGCTGGTCATCGAGGTCGGGGGGCGGCAGACGTTCGTCGGCAGCCCGCAGACGGTCGCGGACGCCATCGACGACTACGTGCAGACCGAGGGCGCCGACGGCTTCGTCCTCGTCCCGCACCTCACCCCCGGCGGCCTGGACGACTTCGTGGACCGGGTGGTGCCGATCCTCCAGGAGAAGGGCGTCCACCGCGACGACTACACCGGCACCACGCTCCGGGACCACCTGGGCCTGTCCGCCGCACCCCGCCCGTCCGGCTGGGGCGGCCCCGGACAGCCCCTGCGCACCGGGCACAACCAGACCGAGCGCGACCAGACCGAGCGCGACCAGTCCGTGCGCGACCAGAAGGAGACCTCCGCATGACCAGCACGAAGGGCGCCCCCGACGCGGCCCCGCTGCACCTCGCCGTGGCGCTCGACGGCGCGGGCTGGCACCCGGCCGCTTGGCGCGAGGCGGGCGCCCGGCCCGGCGAGCTGCTGGACGCCGCCTACTGGGCCGACCTGGTCGCCGAGGCCGAGCGGGGCCTGCTCGACTTCGTCACCTTCGAGGACGCGCTCGGCCTCCAGACGGCGGCCTTCCACCTGCCCGACAACCGGACCGACCAGGTCAGGGGCAGCATCGACGCGGTGCTGCTCGCGGCCCACCTCGCCCCGCTCACCACACACATCGGTCTGGTCCCGACCACCAACATCACCCACACCGAACCGTTCCACCTCGCCATCGGCATCGCCACCCTCGACCACGCGAGCAAGGGCCGGGCAGGCTGGCGCCCGCAGATATCGTCCCGCGCCTCCGACGCCGCCCACTTCGGCCGCCGCACCACGCCCCAGCTCACCGAGGAGGAGGTGACCGACTCGGAGCTGATCTCCCAGCCGCTGCGGGCACTCTTCGCGGAGGGCGCCGAGGTGGTGGAGGCGGCACGGCAGCTCTGGGACAGCTGGGAGGACGGAGCGGAGATACGGGACGCGGCGACGGGCCGCTTCCTCGACCGCGACAAGGTCCACCACATCGACTTCCAGGGCAGCAACTTCAGCGTGAAGGGCCCCTCGATCACCCCGCGCACCCCCCAGGGACAGCCGCTGGTGGTGAGCCTCGCGCACGCCACCACACCGTACGAGTTCGCGGCGCTCGGCTCGGACGTCGTGGCCATCACCCCGCACGACCGGGCGGGCACGGCGGCGATCCTCGCCCAGGTCGGCGAGGCGGTGGCGCGCACCGGCCGGGACGTGACGGAACGCCCGCTGCGCACCTTCGCCGACCTCCTCGTCCTCCTGGACGACGAACCGGGCGCGGCGGCCCGGCGCAAGGCCCGCCTGGACGAGGTGGCCGGGGCCGAACTCGCCTCCGACGCCGAGATCTTCACCGGCACCCCCGCCGAACTGGCCGACCTGCTCCTCGACTGGCGCTCCACCGGCCTGGACGGCTTCCGCCTCCGCCCGGGCACCCTGCCGCACGACCTCACGGCGATCACCCGGAGCCTGGTCCCGGAGCTGCAACGGCGCGGAGTCTTCCGTACGGAGTACACGTCGACCACCCTGCGCGGCCACCTGGGCCTCGCCCGCCCAGCCAGCCGCTACGCGAAGGCGGGCTGACCGACCGGGCACGGCCCCTGAGGGGCCTGGCGCTCGGCCGTCAGACCCCTCAGGCCCCTCAGGCCTCTCAGGCCCCCTCAGGCTCCCGTCGTCGATCCGGGCCGGACGATCATCAGCACGACGACCGTGGCCCAGAGCAGGTTGAATATCCCGGTGGTCATGGCGAGCCGGGCCGCCGCCGACCGCCGCTCGGCCACCGTGAGAACGCCCGCGCCTGCCCCCGTACCGCCGGAGCCCTCGCCTTCCTCTTCCTCTTCCTCTTCCTCTTCCTCTTCCTCCAGCAGCTCGCGCTGTCCGGGCAGGACCATCGCCATCAGCAGGGTGGCGGCGATGGTCGTCAGCACGATCGACGCGAGCAGCCAGGCATCGCCCAGCACGCCCATCTGAGCCCCGGTGGCGAGGCCGAGGACGGGGACGGCGATGCCGACCATCGCGTACGCCCGGCAGATCTTGTGCAGGAAGGCCGCCGTACGGAGGTCGTGGTCGTGCGGCCCCTCGCCGTCGGGCGCGGGCGGCTTGGCGTAGCGCGGGAACATCGAGGCCGCGACCGTGACCGGCCCGACCGCGAGGATCGACGCCAGAACGTGCAGTGAGAGCAGCAGCTTGGTCACAGGGACCCCTTCTGAGTTTTCCACCAATGGATTGCCTGCCAATGCATAGGCCGACGACTCAGGAATAGCACGCCCGCGCCCTTTTAGGTAGGCTGCCTACGCATGAGGCAGGATGCGGTACGCGGACATCTGGACGGTCTCCTCCTGGCAGTTCTCGAACCGGCCCCGCTGCACGGATACGCGATCATCACCGCGGTCCAGCAGCGCAGCGGCGGTGCGCTCGAACTGCGGACCGGCACCATCTACCCGGCGCTGAACCGGCTGGAGCGGCTCGGCCTGCTGCGCAGCAGCTGGGAGTCGGAGGGCCAACGCAAGCGCCGGTGCTACGCGCTGACGGAGGCGGGAGCCCGCTTCCTGGCCGACGAGCGCACGGCCTGGCAGGACTTCACCACCGCGATCAGCTCGGTCCTCAACCCGGCCACACCCCAGCCACGCCCCCACGGCCTGGGCACATGACCGACAACGAAGAACCGACCGGCGGCCCCACGCCCAAGGCCCCCGTGCCCGGCAGCCCCGCCCCCGGCGACCTCGTCGAGGAGTACGTCACCGAGCTGGACGCCCTCCTGCGCGGGCCCGCGCGGGCCAAGTCCCGTCTGGTCGAGGAGGCCCGCGACGGGCTCACCGAGACCGTGGCGGCGTACACGCGCACGGGCGAGCCGTACGAGCGGGCGGTCCGCCGGGCGGTGGCGGAGTTCGGCTCGGCGCGGGAGCTGGCCGGGAGCTTCCAGCGCGAACTGACCATCGCCCAGGCCCGGCACACCGCCCGAGCCGTCGCCCTCAGCGCACCCTTCCTGCTCGCGTGCTGGCTCCTGGTGCAGAGCACCGGCGGCCCGCAGGACGCGGCGCTGCCCCGTGCCGCGCACCTGCTCGCGACCCACCTGGCCACGGTGGCGGGCGCGGCGGTCCTCCTCGCCGCGGCGACCCTGGCCGCGACCGGAACCCTGGCCCGATGGCTCCCCGTGCCGCACCGGCTGCCCCTCACAGTCGCCTGGACGGGCACCACCGCGAGCGTGTCCATGGCGGTGGCCACCTTGGCCCTCGCCACCGCATCGCTCCTGGCCAAGGACTGGCCGCTGACCGCTGCGGCCTGCGCCCTGGCAGCGGCCTCCCACGCCGTGATCGCGGGCTCGGCCCGGGTCTGCCGCCAGTGCGCACGGCTGCCGTCGGGAACTCCCGTAACGCTGTAGTCGGCCGACCGCGGCGCGGTTGCCGGTGGGGGCAGAGGGGGGGAGCACCCGTGACCATGCGGCCCAGCACCCAGCACCCGGCACCCAGCACCCAGCACCCAGCACCCGCACTCGGCATCCAGCGCCCGGGCCCCGGCACTCGGCGGATCAGTCGGTCACGGCGCTCCGGTGCAGGCCCTCCAGCAGCTCCAGCTCGTCCTCGGAGAGGCGGAGCTGACCGGCGGCCACGTTGGCGGTCAGGTGGCCGAGGTCGCCGGTGCCGGGGATGGCCAGCACGTGCGGGCCCCGGTGCAGCGTCCATGCCAGCCGGACCTGCGCCGGGCTCACCCCGTGCGCCCGCGCGACGGCGAGCACCTCGGCGGGCTCGGATGCGGTCACGCCGCGCTCCCCGCCCGCCGCGGCTATCGAGAAGAACGGCACGAACGCGATCCCCTGCTCCCCGCACTCCCGGACGAACGCGTCGTCCTCGGGCCGCACGCCGATCCCGTACTGGTTCTGGACGCAGACCACCGGCGCGATGGCCAGGGCCTCGGCGAGGTGGGCGGGGGTGATGTTGGAGAGGCCCAGGTGGCGGATGAGCCCGGCCTCGCGCAGTTCGGCCAGGGCGCCGAAGCGCTCGGCGATCGACTCCGTACCGCTGATCCTGAGGTTCACCACGTCGAGGTGGTCACGGCCGAGCTGGCGCAGGTTCTCCTCCACCTGGCCGCGCAGTTCGGAGAGCGTGCGGGCATGGTCCGCCCACTCCCCCGCCCGGTCCCGGGCCGGACCGACCTTGGTGGTGATCACGAGGTCGTCCGCATAGGGGGCGAGGGCGCTGTTGATCAGCTCGTTGGCGGAGCGCAGCGGGGAGAAGTAGAACGCCGCCGTGTCGATGTGGTTCACCCCGAGCTCGACGGCCTTGCGCAGTACGGCCATGGCGGCGTCGCGGTCGCGGGGGACGGCGTCGGCCACGAGCGCCTCGCCTGTCTGCGGCAACCGCATCGTGCCGAAGCCGATGCGGTTGACGGGCAGATCACCGAGCGTCCAATGGCCCGATGCGGCTGCGGAGATGGGCTGCGAGGTACTTACGGAAGTCGCGGAAGTCATGTCCAAATGATCTCCGTTCCGGCGGCCCCCCGGCTATGGGGTTAACCCGCCAATCCCCCCTGAGGTCCACCAGGTCCCGGCCCTGAGGTCCACCGGGTCCGCTCCTTGAGGCCCACCGGCCCCCGGTCGCCCCGGCAGCCCGTCAGCCCGGTCAGTCCGGTCAGCCCCGGTCAGTCCGGTCAGCCCCAGTCAGCCCCGGTCAGCCCGGTCAGTCCGTGACCGTGAGCGGGCCGTAAGCGTCCGGGCGGCGGGTGGTCAGGAACGGGAACAGCTCCAGCCAGTCGCGGCGGGCGTCGAGATCGAGGTCGGCGACCAGGACGGCGGGCTCGTCGCGGGGGGCCTGGGCCAGGACGCGGCCGTACGGGTCGACGATGAAGGAACTGCCGTAGAAGGTGAGGCCGTTCTCGGCGCCGATGCGGTTGGGCACGACCATGAAGGTGGCGTTGGCGATGGCATTGCCGGTGATCACCTTCTGCCAGAGCGGCTGGGAGTCGAAGCCGGGGAAGCCGGGCTCGGAGCCGATGGCGGTCGGGTAGACGAGGACATCGGCACCGGCGAGCGAGTAGGCGCGCGCCAGCTCCGGGAACCACTGGTCCCAGCAGGTCGGCAGGCCGAAGCGGGCCTCGTCGACCTCGACCAGCGGGAAGGCGTCGTCGCCCGCCGGGCCGGGGCGGAACCAGTCGTCCTCGTAGTACCCCTCGGTGACCGGGATGTGCGTCTTACGGGTGCGCTGGGCGAGGGTGCCGTCGGGGGCGACGAGGATCGCGGTGTTGTAGCCGAGGCCGTCGTCCCGGCCGCCGGGCGCCGGGGCCTTCTCGTACAGGGAGGCGTGGACGTACACGCCGTGCTCGCGGGCGGCCTCGGCGGCGAAGGTGAAGGTGGGGCCGGTCAGCAGCTCCTCCGGCGCGGCGGGCTCGGGGTGGTCGGCGCGGCGGACGACGGCGAAGTACGGCGAGAGCGTCAGCTCCTGGAGGCAGACCACCCGCGCCCCTTCGGCGGCGGCGAGGCGGATGCCCTCCAGCAGGGCTGCGCGGTGCTCGGCGGGGTCGCGGTGCCACCGCTGCTGGACGGCCGCGACGCGCAGGGGGGCGCGCTCGGCGGGGCGGGTCCGGGTGGGGGAGGCGGGCGGGTTGTACGCGGTGATCAGACGCATGACCGGTTCCAAGGGGTGGGGCGGGCGGGGCAGGGACGGGGAGGACGGAATGGGGTGCCGGAACGTTCCGGCATGGGCCGAATCTAACCTTGCCGGAACGTTCCGGCAACCCTTCTCCCCGTACCTTCGTGAACGTCTAGACTTCACCCCCGTGACCTCCCGGACCGTGACCCTGCTCGACGTAGCCCGCGCCGCCGGGGTCTCCAAGAGCACCGTCTCCGACGCCCTCCAGGGCTCGGGACGCGTCGCGGAGGCCACCCGGGACAGGGTCCGCGCGGTGGCGGAGGAGCTCGGTTACCGGCCCAACAGCGCGGCCCGGCGGCTGCGCCGCTCCAGCACCGGGGCCATCGGGCTGCATCTGCCGCAGACCGCGACCCGGCTGGACTACTACATGAACCTCGCCTTCGGGGCCGTCGCGCGCGCCCAGGAGGAAGGACTCGACGTGGTGCTGCTCGCCCCGGTGGGCGTCACGGGCACGGCAGGTACGACAGGCTCCGCGAGCGGGCGGGTCGCCTCGCGGGTCGACGGGCTGCTGGTGATCGACCCCGAGGTGGGCGACAGCGCCGTACCGGGATTGCTGGACGCGGGCGTTCCGGTCGTGACCGGCGAGCGCTACCTCGGCCCCGCCGCCGCCCCCAGCGGTGCCGTGATCTGCGACAACGCGGCCTCGCTGACCGCACTCCTGGACCATGTGACCGAGCGCGGCGCCCGCCGCCCCGCCGTCCTGGCCCCCTCGGGCACCTCCGCCTGGGCCACCGCCCTGCGGGCCACGGCAGCCTCCTGGGGCCGGGCCCACGGGGTGGAAGTGGCCCTGCGCACCGTGCCGTTCGCCGCGACACCGGGCGAGGCGGAGGAGACCACGCTGGCCCTCCTGCGCGCGGACCCGGCGGTGGACGCGGTGATCTGCGCCCCGGACGGCGCGGCCCCGGGCGTCCTGCGGGCGGCGACCACACTGGGCCGCACGGTCGGGACCGGCACCATGGCCCGCACGGTCGGGACCGGCAGCACAGCCCGCACGGCCGACGCCGCCGCCACCATGGCCAGTACAGCCGACGCCCCCACGCCCCGTACGGTCAGCGCCGCCACACCCCGTACGGCAGGCGAAACCGACGCCTCCCGCCGCACCGCCCCCCGCCCCCTCCTCCTCGTCGCCTCCTGCGTCGACGGCACCGCCACCCGCAGCGCCGAGCCGCCCGTCACGGCGGTGGACCTGCGCCCGGCCGCGTACGGGCGCGCCTGCGCCGAGCTGCTCTGCGACATCCTCGCGGGCCGCACCGCCCCGGACACGGTCCGCCGCCACGCCTGGGCGCTGGAGACCAGGGCCTCCACCACACCGCCCGGCTGACGGAGAACCGTAAAAAGACCCCGGGTACCGAGTCGACCTCTCAACTGGTCACCGGGCCCGGCCCGTTGTGGCGCGCATGCGTAAGGCACATTCTTCCAGGCGCATCCAAGCCGAACACGGTATCGCCCGTCCGAAGAACCGACGCGTAAACGGAATCCATCACGGAAACCGCCACCTCGGACACCACCGCCGATACCGCCGCCGTACGGGCCATCACGTCCGCCAGCAGCGGGGCCGGACAGGGGCAGCGGTGCTCGCCGCTGCTGAACGACAGGCGCGCGGCGCCCGAGACGTTGACCGCGAACCGTTCGTCCGTCAGCAGCAGCCGCCGCACCAGCAGCAGCAGCAGCGTGTTGCAGATCCAGTTGGCGGTGGGCTGCTGCGCGGCGGCGATCACGGAGATCAGGTCCTGGACGATCTCCTCGTCCATCAGGCCCGCCTCGTGCGTCACCACGCGGGAGGTGACATCGGCTCCGGGGGCCGCCCGCTCCTCCTTGACGAGCTGCCGCAGCCGGTCGCCCACGCACATGGAGGCCGCCACCGGGTCGTCGCCCTTCACCGGCATCCCGCACATCTGGACCACGACCCGCATCGGCAGGGCGTGGACGTAGCTGCTCATCGACCCCGAACGACCTCCACAGGGGATTTCGGGCCGGAATCCCCTCCTCCACGTCTCCCCAATGTGAACGTTCTGCGTCAAGTAGCCACCGGCGTGGCGCTCTTGACTTTTCATCACGTGGCCAATGATAAGATCATCTCACTTCCAGTGGGCTGATGGCATATGGGGGCATTCCGGGAGGAATGGATTCCTCGGCCCCACCTTCGGAGGGGTACCTCCCGAAGCGGCGCACGGTCGCGGCGAACGAGCCCTGGTCGCGTGCCGCATGACGGGGTGTCAAGCCGTTTCCAGCCATGGCACTTGAAGTGAGTCTCATGACATTTCCACAGGGCCCCGTCATCTGGGCGCTGGTTGTCGTAGCACTGGTCGCCGTGGGTGCCGTCCTGCGTGCGCGCGCGACCAATATCAGGCTGCGCAGGCGCAACGCCGAGCTGAGCGAGGAGCGCGACGCGCTCCTGCGGCAGCGGGACGAGCTCCACGTCGTCCACAACGGGCTCCTCCAACGGCAGGCCTCCGAGCTCGCCGAGGTCCGCAAGGACGCCGAGGAGGAGACCAAGGCGGTCCTCAAGGCGGCCGTCCGCACCCTCCAGGGGCTCGCCGACGAGCAGCAGGTCGTGATCGAGAAGGCCCAGCGGAAGTACGGGGACGACCCCGGGATCCTCGCCGACCTGATGGCCATGGACCACGCCAACAGCCAGTTCGGGCGGCGCGCCCAGGGCATCGCGGTGCTCTGCGGCGGCTGGCTCGGCCGGCGCGAGACCGTGGCCTCCGTCTTCGACGTGGCCCGCAGCGCCCAGGGCCGTATCCGCCACTTCGACCGGGTCCGGGTCAACGGCCAGGTGAACTTCTCCGTGGTCAGCCGGGCCGTCGAACCGGTCGCGGTGGTCCTCGCCGAGCTGCTCGCCAACGCCACCAACTACTCCGCCCCCGGCACCCCGGTGGAGATCAACATCCAGGCCGTGCCGACGGGCGTCTGCCTCATCGTGGACGACGCCGGTCTCGGCATGGGCCAGGAGGAGAAGGACCGCGCGGCGGCCCTCCTGACCCCCCGGGCGGCGATCAGCGTCTCCAGCCTGGGCATCCCGCCGCAGTTCGGGTTCGCCGTCTCCGGGATGCTCGCCGCCCGCTACGGGTTCCGGGTCTCGGTGGACTCCGTTTCCCCCTATGGAGGCGTACGCGCGGTGGTACTGATCCCCGACGAACTGCTCACCACGGAGGTGCCGCAGACCGCCGCACCCGCCGAGACGCCCGAACCGCCCCAGGCCTTCGGGGACCGGCAGCAGCCGCAGGTCCACCAGCCGGACCAGTGGCAGCAGGCACCCGCTGCCGCGCCCAACCCGCCCACCCCGCTCTTCCCGCCCGCCCCGCATCCGGACACCGCCACGCAGCCGCTGGCCCAGATCACCACCACCTCCGGGGGGCTGCCGAAGCGTCGTCGCAAGAGCCCGGTCTCCGCGGTGCCCCCGGCCGCCCCCCAGCCGGTCCGCAGCAACGAGGAGACCGCCTCCCGCCTGGGCGCGTTCCAGCGCGGCACCCGCTCCGGGCGGTCCACGACGACCACGGAAGGACCCGAGATCCAGTGAACCCCGATCTGTCCTGGGTACTCAACGACCTGCTCCAGGTACCCGGAGCCCGGCACGCGATCCTCGTGTCCGCCGACGGGCTGCTGCTCGCCAACTCCAGTGAGATCGGCCGGGACGACGCGGAGACCGTCGCCGCGGCCATGAGCTCCATGCAGTCCCTCAGCCGGGCCGTCGCCCCCTTCATCGGCACCCGCGACCCGGGCCGCTGGCGGCAGACGCTCCTGGAGTACGAGGACGGCTGGATCTTCCTCATCGCCGCGGGCACCGGCGCCTACCTCGCCGCCACCGCCGCCGCCGACGTGGACATGGAGGCCATGTCCTTCCGTATGCAGCAGCAGGTGACCGCCCTGGGGAAGGCGATGACCACCCCGCCCCGCCGACACGCGGACAGCGAGATATGAGCGCACCGGGCGAGGAAAGCAGCGTCAGCAGCGGGTTCGTCCGGTCCTATGTCATCACCGGGGGACGGGGGCTGCCCGACGCGGAGGACCTCTCCCTCGTCACGCTGGTCACCCTCGCCGCCGACCGGCAGCCGCCGCCCAACCCGAGCCCCGAGATCAAGGCGATCTGGGAGCTCTGCTCCGGCGGCTACCTCTCGGTGGCCGAGGTGGCGGGCCACCTCGGGCTGCCGGTCGGGGTGGCCCGGCTGCTGCTCCAGGACTTACACCAGCAGGGACACCTACTGCGCCGGAAGGCGCCGCCGCCCGCCCAGCTCGTCGACAGGAAGATCCTCGAAGAGGTGTTGCATGGACTCCAAGTCCGGTTCGGCTGAGAGCGCCGGGATCTATGGAAGCGCCGGGATCTATGGAAGCGCTGGGATCTCTGGAAGCACCGGGATCCCCGAGAACTCCGAGAGCTCCGAGAGCACCCGGGTCGCGGGGAGCATCTACGTGCCCGACGCCGTCCAGCGCGCCGCGAAGATCCTGGTCGTCGGGCACTTCGCCGTGGGCAAGACGACCCTGATCGGCACGCTCTCCGAGATCACCCCGCTGCGCACCGAGGAACGGATGACCCAGGCCGCGGCCCAGATCGACGACCTGCGCGGGGCGCCCGACAAGACGACGACCACCGTCGCCCTGGACTTCGGGCGGCTGACGCTCAGCGACGAGCTGGTGCTGTACCTGTTCGGTACGCCGGGGCAGCAGCGGTTCGTGGAGCTGTGGGAGGACATGGCGCGCGGTTCGCTCGGCGCGCTGCTCCTGGTCGACCCGGCGCGCCTCGCCGACACCTTCCCGGTGATCGACCTGGTCGAGACGTACGGGCTGGAGTACGCGGTCGCCGTCAACAGCTTCGACCCGTACTCCCGCCACGCCGAGGACGAGCTGCGCGAGGCGCTCGACCTGCTGCCGGACACCCCGGTCGTCTACTGCGACGCCCGGGACCAGAAGTCCTCCGCGCAGGCCCTGATCACTCTCGTACGCCACCTCCTGAGCCACGCGGCCTGAGCGGCGGCCCGCCCCGCGAAGCCGGACGCACCCCACACGCACCCGAAGCCGGGGCCGACCGGGCCCCGCGATCACACCGAGGAAGCCGAACATGGACCCGTCGCCGGGAGCCACCCCGTACAGCGCCCCCGCCGGGTGCCCCATGCACCAGAAGCAGCCGCAGACGTCCCTGTACGGACCGGAGTTCGCCGCCGATCCGCACCGGGTCTACGACGCCTTCCGGGCGCACGGCCCCGCCGCCCCGATCGAGCTGGCGCCCGGGGTGGACGCCACGCTGATCGTGCAGCACGAGGCGGCGCTGCGGGTGCTCCAGAACCCGGCGCTGTTCGCCCGGGACTCGCGGCGCTGGGCGGCGCTGCGCGAGGGCGCGATCCCGATGGACAGCCCGGTGCTGCCGATGATGATGTACCGGCCCAACTGCCTGTTCACCGACGGCGCCGAGCATCTGCGGCTCCGCAAGGCGGTCACCGAGTCGCTGGCCCGGCTCAACAGCAGCCGACTCAGCCGGGACGTCGAGCGGATCGCCGACTACCTGATCGACCAGTTCATCGAGCGCGGCACCGCCGACCTGCTCAACGAGTACGCCAAGCTCCTGCCGCTGCTGCTGTTCAACCAGCTCTTCGGCTGCCCCGGCGACATCGGCGACCGGCTGACCCGCTCGATGTCCGCCATCTTCGACGGCGAGGACGTGCTGCGCGCCAACGCGGAGCTGACGGAGTGCCTGATGGAGCTGGTCGCGCTCAAGCGGCGTCAGCCCGGCGAGGACATCACCTCCTGGCTGATCCAGCACCCGGCGGGGCTGCGGGACGAGGAGCTGAAGGACCAGCTGGTGATGCTGATGGGCGCGGGCGTGGAGCCGGAGCGCAATCTCATCGCCAACGCGCTGCTGCTGATGCTCGCCGGGGACCAGCCGGGCGGGCCCGAGCGGCGCGGTTCGGGGATGCTCGTCGAGGACGCGCTGGACGACGTCCTGTGGAACAACCCGCCGATCGCGAACTACGCCACGCACTACCCCGTACGGGACATAGAGGTGGACGGGGTGGTGCTGAAAGCCCAGACTCCGGTCCTCATCAGCTTCGCCGCCGCGAACAGTGATCCCTCGCTCACCGACGCCCGTCAGACCCTGAGCAAGGGGGCCCATCTGGCCTGGGGTGCGGGCCCGCACGTCTGCCCGGCCAAGTCCCCCGCGACGCTCATCGCGCTGACCGCGATCGAGAAGATCCTGAACACCGTGCCCGACCTCTCGCTGGCCGTCCCGGCCTCGGGCGTCGGCTGGCGTCCCGGCCCCTTCCACCGGGCCCTGATCGCCCTTCCCGTACGGTTCACACCGACCGCCGCACGCCGTGCCGCGACCGGTGTGCAGCCGCCCGCGCAGACCTCGGCCCAACTGCCCGACCCCTACCGGACGGTAGCCCCGCAGCCGGTCGGCGACCCCCGTCACGCTGCGGAGTCGGGCAGGAAGTCCAAGGGCTGGTGGAGTTCGTTCCTCGATGTGTTCCGGGTCTGACGCATTGGTTTCCGCGTATGACTCACGGACCGACAATTCGCAGATGACAACGGGCATTTGTGACGATTGCATGTGACGGGGGCAACAAAGTCCGATGCTTGCCACGGCTGTTCGGAGGGGTAGGTTCTGGGCGGTAACCAAGGGCCTAGACCAAGGAACTCTGCGTGAGCATCACAGGCGGTACGGACAGGACCCCCGATGGGCGGCGCGCAGTGATCGGTCTGCTCCGGAGGCTCAATTCGCCCGAAGGACAGGCCGATCCCTACGGAATACTCGCGGAGCTGCGGACGATGGGTGACGTCGTCCGTGCTCCGTGGAACGGCTACTTCGTCACCGGGTTCGACATCTGCAGCCAGGTGCTGCGCGGCCGCAACTGGCTGGCCCCCGACTTCGCCTGGCAGGAACGGCAGGACGACTCCAAGCAGTGGGACGCGATCGCGACCCGGGAGATGACCGGCACCCTCGCCCGCCTCAACGCCCCCGAACACACCTGCCAGCGCCGCTCCTTGGGCAACCTCTTCGACCGCTCCACCATCGAACGCCTCACCCCCGACGTCGAGCGCGACGCCGACCGGCTCCTGGACGAGCTGGCCGACAAGCTCCGCTGGGGTGAGGCCGACTTCGTCTCCACCGTCAGCGAGCAGCTGCCGATCAGCACCGTCGGCGGCTGGCTGGGCCTGCCGCCCGAGGACTACCCGCACATCCTGGAGATCACCCACAACCAGGTGTACGCCCAGGAGTTGCTGCCCACCAAGAGCCAGCTGGCGATCTCCGCCGAGGCCACCGTACAGCTCCGCGCCTACTTCACCGCACTGGTCGCCCGGCGCCGGGCCGAGCCCCGCCACGACGTGCTGACCGGCTGGATCCACACCTGGGACGCGATGCAGCCGGACCGGGAGCAGGCGGACGAGATCCTCTACCGGCTCACCATGTTCGTCACCATCGCCTCGCTGGAGACCACCGCGACGCTGCTGACGGCGATGGTCTCCCTGCTGACGGCCGAGCCCGGCCGCTGGGAGTGGCTGCGGGCCCACCCCGAGCACATCGACGCGGCCGTCGACGAGGCCCTGCGCTACGACCCGCCGATCCACATCAACACCCGGATCGCCGCCGAGGACACCGTCCTGGCCGGCGTGCCGGTCAAGAAGGACAGCATGGTCCACGTCCTGTACGGCGCCGCCAACCACGATCCGCGGCGCAACCCCGACCCCGGTGCCTTCGACATCCTGCGCGGCGGCAGCCACCTCACCTTCGGCGGCGGGGTGCACTACTGCCTGGGCGCGGCCCTCGCCAAGCTGGAGGCCCGGACGCTGCTGGCCCGCATGCTGGAACGTTTCCCCACCCTACGGACGGTCTCCCCGCCCGCGTACGCCCCCCGCATGGTCTTCCGGCGGATCACCTCGCTGGGCGTGGCGCTGTGAAGCTCTCGCTGCCCGACTTCCTGACCCCTTCCTCCTCGTACGAACGCCCCGAGGAGCCGACCGAGGAACGGACCGAGGAGCGACCCACCGAGCATCCCGACCAGCATCCCGGCCAGCGTTCCGACGAGCCCTCCGCCGAGCCGACCGCCACGGTACGCACCCGGCGCGAGGGCCCCGTCCTGTACGTGGAGCTGTACGCCCCCGAGTCGGGCAACGCGGTCACCGAGGCGATGCTGGACGAGCTGCTGGACCTCGTCGCCGTACCGGACCCCGAGGTGCGGGTGCTGGTGCTCAGCGGCGCCGGGGACGACTTCTGCCTGGGCGGCGACCGCACCGAGTTCGCCGACTGGCTGGCGGAGGACCCCACCGGCCGGGGCATCCGGGTCGCCGGGGAGAAGGCCCGCCGGGTCTGCGAGGCGATCTCCGGCAACCGGGCCGTCACCATCGCCCGGGTCCAGGGCAAGGCCATCGGCGCGGGCCTCGCGCTCGCCCTCGCCTGCGATCTGCGGGTCGGCGCGGACACCGCCTCCTTCCGGCTGCCGGAGCTGGCGCTCGGGCTGCCGACCGCCTGGGGCGGGCTGCTGCCCCGGCTGATCCACGAGGTCGGCGCGGCCCGGGTCCGTGAACTGATCCTCACCGGCCGGGCGTTCGACGCGGCCGAGGCCCACGCGCTCTCGGTCCTCCAGCGGGTGGTCCCCGAAAACGAATTGGACCAAGCCGTAGCGGCCTGGTCGAAGCCCGTCGTACGCCGTCCCGAGGCGGCCCTCCGAGTGACGAAAGCCCTGCTCAACTCCTATGCGGCCGCCACCCGGATGGCCGATCCATCCTTCCTCGACGCGGAGCTCATGGCCTCGGTCGCGGCAGCCGGTCGGCGCACACCCCCTCGCACTCCTGGGCCCGACCCGTCACACTCGTAACAATCAACTGGGGAGGTCTCGGGCGTGGATGTACCGGTATGGCTCTGGGTGGCGTTCGCCGTAACGGTGGTCGTCTCCCTCACAGTCGACTTGCTTGCCCACCGCAAAGCACATGTCATCGGCTTCAAGGAAGCGGCCTGGTGGAGCGTGCTGTGGGTGAGCCTCGCGCTCATCTTCGGTGGGGTCGTCTTCTACGTCCTGGGCACGACCGCAGGGACGGAATACACCACCGCCTGGCTTCTGGAGAAGAGCCTTTCGGTCGACAACCTCTTTGTCTTCGCACTGATCTTCGCCTATTTCAAGGTGCCCCGGGAATATCAGCACCGGGTGCTGTTCTTCGGCGTCATCGGCGCTCTGGTCTTCCGTGCGATCTTCCTGACGGCAGGCGTCGCGGTGGTCAACCGCTTCACCTTCGTCCTGTTCCTCTTCGCGGTCATTCTCTTCTACAGCGCCTACAAGATCCTCAAGGGCGAGGACGACAGCTTCGACCCGGGCAAGAGTTTCGCGGTGCGGCTGCTGCGGAAGATCATGCCGGTCCGGGACGAGTACGCGGGGACGCACTTCGTCATCAAGGAGGAGGGCAAGCGGGTTGCCACCCCGCTGCTCGCGGTGGTCGCCGCGATCGAGGCGGCCGACCTGCTCTTCGCCGTCGACAGCGTGCCCGCCGTGCTGGCGGTCAGCGACGACGCCTTCATCGTCTACACCAGCAACGCGTTCGCCATCCTGGGGCTGCGTGCCCTGTACTTCCTCCTGGCGGGGCTGCTGGACCGCTTCCACTACCTGAGCAACGGCCTGGCGATCATCCTGGCGTTCATCGGGGTCAAGCTCATCCTCCAGGCCTCGCACAAGATGATCAGCACCTCCATTCCGGAGATTCCCTCGCCGATCAGCCTCGCGGTGATCGTGGTCATTCTGACGGTATCCATCGTGCTCAGCATCCGGCGCCCACCGCCGCCGAGTACGGATGACGAGGAGAGCGCGGACAAGGCATCGGACGGAAAGCCCGCCGAGTAAGCCGAATATCCGGACGGTTCACCCGCAGAGCCAAGGGATCCGAAGGAGAGGGCCGGGCAGAGCGAAGGAAAGAAGACTTTCCCTGAGCACTGCCCGGCCTTTCGTCGGCGAAGGAGGCAAAGCCTTTCGCCGCTGAAAGGAACGAAGCCTCTCGCCGCTGAAGGGGGGAAAACCTCTCGCCGGCGAAGGAAGTGAAGCGGGCGAAAGGCCGGAGGAATCCGAGGGCTCACCCCGCGGCGAGCCGGGCCGTGAGGCGGGTCTTCGCGGCCGGCCACTCGTCGGCGAGCAGCGAGAAGTAGACACTGTCCCGCCAGCTCCCGTCGGGCCGCAGCCGGTGACGCCGCAGCACCCCCTCACGGGTCGCCCCGAGCCGCGCGATGGCCGCCTGGGAGCGTTCGTTGCGGTGGTCGGTCTTGAGCTGGACCCGCCCCATGCCCAGCTCCTCGAAGGCGTGGCCGAGCAGCAGCAGCTTCGTCTCGGTGTTGACCGCCGAGCGCCAGTACGCCCGGCCGTACCAGGTCCAGCCGATCTCCAGCCGCTCGTCGGGCACCGAGATGTCCAGGTACGTGGTCCAGCCGACGGCCCGCCCGCTCGCGCGGTGGACCACGGCGAACGGGACGTACGCACCGCGTTCGGCCTCGGCGAGCACCCCCTCCAGCCGGGTCAGCAGCTCCTGTGGGCTCTGCGGCGCCGGGCCGCCCTGCCAGCGCCACACCTCCTCGTCCCTCCCGCCGGCCTCGAAGAGGTCGTCCAGGTGGTCGGGGGTCAGCGGGACGAGGGTCACGTACTGCCCGGTCAGAGTCACGGGCCGAGGGGAAAGCGCAGGCATGACGGGACCCTAACCTTCTACGTACTAGCGCACAATAATTATGTACTAGTACGTAGAGGGGTGCTGCTTTCCCGGCGCGCGGACCCGCGGGCGGCTGGCTAGCGTGGCTGGTGGGGGAAGCAGGGGAAACCAGCACCGGAAGAGAGTCAGTGCCATGGCTGTACAACCCGAAGGCACCCCGTGTTGGGCGGACGCCATGTTCGCCGATCTGGAGGGCGCCAAGAGCTTCTACGGTGATGTGCTCGGCTGGACGTTCGACGAGGGCATGCCGGAGTTCGGCAACTACACGACGGCGTACGCGAACGGCAAGCGGGCGGGCGCCGTCTCCCCGCCGATGCCGGACACGGACGCCCCGTCCGCGTGGTGCCTGTATCTGGCCTCGCCGGATGCCGCCGCCACCGGCGAGAAGATCCGCGCGAACGGCGGCGAGGTGCTCGTGGAGCCCATGCAGGTCGGCTCGTTCGGCACGATGCTGGTGGCCCGCGACCCCGGCGGCGCGGTCTTCGGCGTCTGGCAGGCCGACACCCACGACGGGTTCGGGACGGAGATGGGCTCGCCCGGCGGGTACTGCTGGGGCGAGGTCTTCACCCGGGACCCGAAGGCGGCGGACACGTTCTTCCCGGCCGTCTTCGGCTACGCGGTGCGGAAGTTCGACGACGAGTCCATGGACTTCACGATGTACGACGTCCAGGGGCAGACCGTGCTGGGCCGGATGGCGATGGGCGACGACTTCCCGCCCGACATGCCCGCGTTCCTGAACGTGTACTTCACCGTCCCGGACTGCGACGCGGCGGTGGCGAAGGCGACCGAGCGGGGCGGGGAGCTGCGGTACGGACCGGAGAACAGCCCGTTCGGCCGGTTCGCGGCGCTCTCCGATCCGCAGGGCGCGCTGTTCTCCGTGATCGACGTGACGAAGACCGAGGGCGAGATGCCGCCGACGAGCCCGGCGGCCTGAGTCGAACAAGCCCGGCGGCCTGAGTCGGACGAACCTGGCGGCCTGAGTCGGGGGAAGCTCCGTACGTTTCTCCGAGAAGCCCGCATCTGCGATGGGTAATCGTCCGGAGAATGGTAAATGCCAGCCCAGTTGGCCTAGCGTGTCGCACATGCAGTCCTACACAATCGGTCAGGCAGCACGGCTCCTCGGCGTCAGCCCCGACACCGCCCGACGCTGGGCGGATGCCGGCCGGGTCGCGACCCATCGCGACGAGACCGGCCGGCGGCTGATCGACGGCCGTGCGCTGGCCGCCTTCTCGATCGAGGTCGGCCAGAGCGCCGGCGCCGAGGAGGAGACCCCGTACACCTCGGTCCGTAACGCCTTCCCGGGCATCGTCACCGCGGTGAAGCTGGGCGATGTCGCGGCCCAGGTCGAGATCCAGGCCGGGCCGCACCGGCTCGTCTCGCTCCTGACCCGGGAGGCCGTCGAGGAGCTGGGCCTGGAGGTCGGCATGCAGGCGACCGCCCGGGTGAAGTCGACCAGCGTGCACATCGACCGCACCTGAGCCCGGCCCGCCCCACCGGCGCCCGGGCGCCGAGCGCTGCCCGCACCCGCCGCCCTCCGGACCACCGCCGCTCCGGCAGGGCAGCACCCCGCACCACCGCTCCCCCGCGCCCCGCGCGACCTCGTCCTGCCCGGACGGCATCCGCCCACCGGGCTCGCAGCCAAGGAGTCCCACCCTCATGTCTCTCCTGATCACCCGCCGCCGTGCGGCGGCCGCCGTCCTGACGACCGCCCTCCTCGTCCCGCTCGCCGCCTGCGGCAACGACGACTCCGGCAAGGACACGAACGCGGGCAGCAGCGCGAAGCCGTCCGACTCCGGCTCCGCGTCCGGCGCCCCGGCCGCGAACCTGACCGTGCTGGCCGCCGCCTCGCTGACCGACGTCTTCAAAGAGGCGGGAGCGGCGTACGAGAAGGAGAACCCGGGCACGAAGGTCACGTTCTCCTTCGCGGGCTCCCAGGAGCTGGCCGCCCAGGTCAAGCAGGGTGCCCCCGCCGACGCCCTGGTCACCGCCGACACCAAGACGATGGACGGCCTCTCCGGCGAGACCGGCACACCGACGGTCATCGCCAAGAACCGCCTCGTCATCGCCGTCGGCGAGGGCAACCCGGAGAAGGTCGAGAACCTCAAGGACCTCTCCGACACCAAGCTGAAGGTCGTCCTGGCCGCCCCCGAGGTGCCGGTGGGCCGCTACAGCAAGCAGATCCTGGACGCGCAGAAGATCGAGGTGAAGCCGGTCTCCCAGGAGCCCAACGTCCGCGCGGTCCTCAGCAAGGTCGAGCTGGGCGAGGCGGACGCGGGGCTCGTCTACAAGACGGACGCCGAGACCGCCACCGACAAGGTCGACGCGATCGAGATCCCGGACGCGGAGAACGCCGTCGCCTCCTACCCGGCCGCCACACTGAAGGGGTCCAAGCACAGCGAGGCCGCCGCCGCGTTCGTCGCCTGGCTCTCCACCCCGGCCGCGCAGAAGATCCTCCAGGGCGCGGGCTTCCAGCAGCCGTAGGACCTCTCCCGAGGCCCTGGCCCCGTACGCTCCGGCAGGCCCGTCCCGTCCGACGGGTCTGCCGGGCACCGCACTCACCGCCGCCCGACGAGGTCGCCCATGAAACGCCCAGCACTCCGCCGTACGCCCGGGGCCCGCGCCCCGCTCCTGCTGACGGTGCCCGCGCTGCTGGCCGTGGCGTTCCTGATGCTGCCGCTCATCGGCATCCTGGCCCGTACCTCCTGGGGCGAACTCGGCACGCACCTCACCGCCGAGCCCACCACCCAGGCACTGCGCCTCTCCCTCCTCGTCTCGCTCTGGTCGCTCGGCCTCTCACTGGTCTTCGGGGTGCCGCTGGCCTGGCTGCTGGCCCGGGTGCCGTTCCCCGGCAAGGCGTTCGTCCGCTCGCTGGTGCTGCTGCCGATGGTGCTGCCGCCCACGGTCGGCGGGGTCGCGCTGCTGCTGGCGTTCGGGCGGCGCGGGCTGCTCGGGCCATGGCTGGAGGACACCTTCGGCATCACGCTCCCCTTCCACACCTCGGGTGCGGTCCTGGCAGCCACGTTCGTCGCGATGCCGTTCCTGGTCATCTCGCTGGAGGGCGCGCTCGGCGGACTGCGCCCCCGGTACGAGGAGACCGCCGCTTCGCTGGGAGCTTCGCCGGTACGGGTGTTCCTCACCGTGACCCTGCCGATGGTCGCCCCCGGGCTGATCGCCGGAGCGGCCCTCACCTGGGCGCGGGCGCTCGGCGAGTTCGGCGCCACCATCACCTTCGCCGGGAACCTCCCCGGCACCACGCAGACCCTGCCGCTCCAGGTCTATCTGCTGCTCCAGGAGTCACCGGAGGCCGCCACCTCCGTATCGCTGCTGCTCCTGGCCATCGCCATGATCGTGCTCATCGCACTGCGCGGCCGGTGGACCGGCACCCCGGGCGACCACCGCGAACGGTCCGCCCCGCGCCCGGAGGAGCCGACCGGAACCGCCGCACCGGCCGTTCTGCCGCCCGAACCACCCGCGTACGTAAGCGAGAAGACCTCCCCGTACGTAGGTGAAAAGACCTCCCCGTACGTACGCGAGAAGGCTTCCCCGCACGTCCTGGAGAAGGCCCCCCAGGAGCGCTGGCCCCTGCACGCCGACGTCACCGGCTTCACCCGCCTCACCCTGGACGCGGACCCCGGCACCACCATCGCGGTCGTCGGCCCCAACGGCGCGGGCAAGACCACCCTCCTGCGCGCCCTCCTCGGCCTCACCCCCCGCGCGCACGCCGAACTCCGCCTGGGCGACCGCGATGTGACGGCCCTCCCCCCGCACCGCCGGGGCGTGGCCTGGGTCCCCCAGGACGGGGCGCTCTTCCCGCACCTGAGCGCCCTGTCCAACACGGCGTACGGGCTCCGCACCCGGGGCGTCCCCCGGGCGGAGGCCCGGCGCGCGGCGCAGGCCTGGCTGGACCGGCTCGGCGTCGGCCACCTGGCCCACCGCAAGCCCGGCCAGCTCTCCGGCGGCCAGGCCCAGCGGGTCGCCCTCGCCCGCGCGCTGGCCGCCCGCCCGCGCCTCCTGCTGCTGGACGAACCGCTCGCCGCCCTCGACCAGACCACCCGGGCCCACGTCCGGCACACCCTGCGCCGCCACCTCGCCGACTTCGGCGGGGTCTGCCTGATCGTCACCCACGACCCGGTCGAGGCGGTCTCGCTGGCCGACCGGGTCCTGGTCCTGGACGACGGCCGGGTCCTCCAGGACGAGCCGCCCGCCGAGGTGACCCGCCACCCCCGCTCCCCCTGGGTGGCCCGGATGCTCGGCCGCAACGCCTGGCCCGGCACCGCCACCGCCGACGGCCTGGACCTCGCGGGCGGCGGCCGTCTCGTGGTCGCCGAACCCCTCGCCCCCGGCACGGATGCCCTCGCGGTCATCGCCCCCGAAGCCGTCTCCGTACACCGCGAGAGGCCCACCGGCTCCCCCCGCAACGTCTGGCCCGGCACGGTCCGCGAGATCGCCTCGGGCGGCAGCCGGCTCCGCCTCCTCATCACCTCCGACCGAGCGCCGGACCTGGTCGCGGAGATCACCCCGCAGGCGGCGGCCGAACTGTCCATCGCGGACGGCACGGAGGTCTGGACGGGCGTGAAGGCGACCGAGGTGACGGTGGTCCCGCTCTGACTCCACGTATGACACGCGCCCCGGCGGGAACGAGAGACGCGGGAACCAGAGCGCGGGAACGAGAGCGTGGGAACCAGACAACTGCCGTACGCGTACTCATGTACGACAGATCCGAGAGACGGGGCATCCATGGCACTGTTCGGCAACGCGCACACGATCAACCCGGCCACCGCCCAGCAGGACTACGAGCGTCTGCTCGGCCAGGGCGAGCAGGTGCACGCCGCGTTCCTGCTGATCCGTGACACGATCCTGTTCACCGACCGCCGGCTGATCCTCGTCGACAAGCAGGGCATCACCGGCAAGAAGGTCGAATACCACTCCGTGCCGTACCGCAGCATCACGCACTTCGCGGTGGAGACGGCCGGTACGTTCGACCTCGACGCGGAGCTCAAGATCTGGATCTCGGGCAGCTCCACCCCGCTCCAGAAGACGTTCACCAAGGGCGTCGACATCTACGAAGTGCAGGCGATACTGACGCAGTTCGTCGCGCGGTAGCCCGGCGGCGGGCGGTTCAGAAACCCGGTTCAGACAGTTCGGACGGTTCGGATGGTTCGGACGGTTCGGACGGTTCGGAGATCGGCTCAGAAGGACGGGCGCAGCCGTGAGGTCGCCGCGTGGCCCGGGGCGGCGGCGCGCAGCCGGGCCACGCGCTCCCGCAGCTCGGGCAGCAGCCCGTAGAGCACATCGCCCGGGCAGCGGGTCTCGTAGCTGTCGCGGTGGCCGGAGATGACGTTCAGCCGGGCCACCTGGCCCTCGTCGAAGCGGCTCTCGGCGTTCGTGGAGACCAGCTCCACCGTGGTGAGCGGGTCGATGCCGGGCCGCAGCTTCCAGGCGGCCAGCTTCACCAGCGCGTCCATCATCGGCTTCGGCACCTCGGTGCCCTCGCCGAAGGTGCCGATCGCCGCGATGCCGACGGAGTCGGCGTTGAACCCCTTGGTGTGGGCGCCGAGCACCGAACGGCCCACCCCGCCCGCCCGGCCCTCGTAGATGGTGCCGCAGCGGTCGACGAGGAAGTTGTAGCCGATGTCGTCCCAGCCGTCCTTCTCGACGTGGTCGGCCTGGACGGCCCGGATCAGCCGGGGGGCGTCCGCGCACTCGTAGTCGTTGGGGTTGCCCGTGTGGTGGACGAAGACCGCCTTCGCCGCGCCCGTGTACTGCGGGGCCTCCCGGACCAGCTCCTCGTCCGCCCGCCACTCCTGACGGCTCACGACGGCGGGCTGCGGCAGTCCGCGCGGCGGCCTCGGTCCGGTGGCCAGCTCCCGCTGCTGCTCGCGGGGCGCCGGTCCGTCCTGGAACACCAGGAGGACCAGAAGCAGCAGCAGGGTGCCCAGGGTGATTCGGCGGGACCACATGGACTCCACCCTGCGCTCTGGCCCCGGCCTTCGCAGAGGGGCGGGCCGATCGGGTGACCCCGCCCGACGGGGGCGCTTCGCCCGGAATGCGCACTGCGGGCGGTGTTCTTACGATGAGGTCCGGATCATCAGCCGCCCCCTGCGGCGTGCCCGGCCGGATCGAGGAGCCATGTCCCACGACGCTGTGCAGGACGGGGAGGGCGGGCGGCAGGACGGCTCGGCGGTCAGCCTGAAACCGAACGCCATCGGGTTCGTCGACGCCCTCGTCATCGGCCTCAACGCGACCTCCCCCGCCTACTCCCTGGCCGCCGTGATCGGCCCGATCGTGGCCCTGGTGGGGATCTACGCCCCGGGCGTCATGTTCGCCTCCTTCGTCCCGATGCTGCTGATCGCCTCGGCCTTCTACTACCTCAACAAGGTGGACCAGGACTGCGGTACGACGTTCTCCTGGGTGACCCGGGCGATGGGCCCGTGGGCCGGGTGGCTCGGCGGCTGGGCGATCACCATGACCGGGGTGCTGGTGGTCGGTTCGCTGGCCGATGTGGCGGTCAGCTTCACCCTGCTGGCGGTGGGTCTGGACAGCTGGGTGGCCAACGACTTCGTACGGCAGCTGCTCACCGTGCTGCTGATCATCGTGATGACCGGGCTCTGTGTGATCGGCACCGAGCTGTCGGCCAAGGTCCAGAACGCGCTGATCCTGGCCCAGGTGGCGTTCCTGCTGGTCTTCGTCGTGGTGGCGCTCTACCGGGTGTACGCGGGCACCACCGGCTTCGACTCCATCGAGCCGTCCCTGAGCTGGCTCGACCCGTTCGGCGCCGGCGGGGCCGCGCTGACCGGCGGGCTGCTGCTCGGGGTGTTCATCTACTGGGGCTGGGAGTCGGCGGTCAACCTCACCGAGGAGACCGAGAACTCCGCGAGCGCGCCGGGCAAGGCGGGGCTGTGGTCCACGGTGGTGCTCCTGGTGACCTACCTGTCGGTGGCCGTCGCGGTCGTCGCCTTCGCGGGTACGGCGTTCCTGGCCGAGAACGCGGAGGAGGAGGAGTTCATCTTCGCCCAGCTCGCCGGGGACGTACTGGGCGGCTGGGACTGGATCCTGCTGCTGGCCGTCGCCACCTCCGCCATCGCCTCCACCCAGACCACGATCATCCCGGCGTCCCGGACCGCCCTGTCGATGGCCCGCCGTCAGGCGCTGCCGCAGCACTTCGGTCACATCAGCCCCCGGTTCCGTACCCCTGACGTGAGTACGTGGTGGGTCGCCGGCATCGCCATCGTCTGGTACCTGGTGGTCAACCAGATCTCCACCACCGCCCTCTTCGACTCCCTCACCGCGCTCTCCCTCCTGATCGCCTTCTACTACGCGCTCACCGGGGTGGCCTGCGCCGTCTACTACCGGCGCCACCTCACCGAGAGCGTGCGCAACTTCGTCCTCATCGGCCTCGGCCCGGTGGTCGGTGCCGGGCTGCTGGCCTGGCTGCTGGTGCGGTCGGTGATGGACATGTCCGACCCGGCCAACTCCTACAGCGGCACCTCCTGGTTCGGGCTCGGTCCGCCGCTGGTCATCGGCATCGCGATCTCCCTGGTGGGCGTGGTCCTCATGGTGGTGTGGCGGCTGCGGGACGCGGTGTTCTGGCAGGAGCGCCCGTCGGTCGCCGACCCGGAGCTGGTGCACGCCACGACCCCGAAGCCCGCCGGTGGAAAGCCCACGGACGGGAAGTCCACCGACGGGAAGTCCACCGACGGGAAGGAGCGCTGACATGTCGGTCGTCCTCGGTTACGACGAGTCCCCCGGCGCCGCCCGCGCCCTGCGCATCGCGATCGAGGTGGCGGCGGCGTACGGCGAGGAGCTGGTCCTTGTCTACGGCGCCGCCGCCCCGGGCCTGCGCGACGGGGCCGAGTACCGCAGCCATTACGACGCGATCCGGCAGGCCGGCCGCACCGGCCTGGAGCACGCGCTGACGGCGGCCGAGGAGGCGGGGGTCTCGGCGAGTGTGGAGGTGCTGGACGCGAGCCCCGCACAGGCCCTCCTGGAGGCCGCCGAACGGCACGGCGCCCGGGTCATCGTGGTCGGCACCTGGGGCGAGAGCCCGATGCGCGGCGCCCTCCTCGGCTCGACCCCCCACAAACTGCTCCACATGTCCCCGATCCCGGTGCTGTGCGTACCGACGGAGGACGGCCGGCTCTAGACGGGGACGGCCCGCTCCAGAAGGCCGGGCTGAGGCCGGGGTGAGACCGGGCTCCGGACGGCGCGGGCCTTCACCACGCCTCCCCGCTCTCCGCCGCCCGCCCCGGAGCCCCCGCCCCCTTAGCACCCTCCCCTCCCCGCAGCAGCCGGAAGGCCAGCAGCGGGAACGTCAGCACCGACACCATCGCGGCGGCGACCAGGGCGGCGGCCTCCCCCGCGTCGATCACCTTCTCGTCCAGCCCGATGGCGGTGATCGCGACGACCAGGGGCAGACACGTGGACGCGAACAGCGCGAGCGCGGACCGGGGAGCGCGCCCGGTCAGGTCCCGCGGGGCCAGAAGGTAGGCCGGTACGCCCCGGACCAGCAGGAACAGCAGCAGGAAGACCGGCACGAGCAGCAACGGGCGGCCCCCGTCCAGGAGCGCGGCGAGGTCGAAGTCGATACCGGTGACGACGTAGAAGAACGGGACCAGGAAGCCGAACCCGATGGCCTCGACCCGCCCCAGGATCTCCCCGCTGCGCTCCGGCACCGCCCCCTGGAGGACCAGCCGGGTCAGCATCCCGGCGGCGAACGCGCCGAGCAGGGTATCCAGGCCGAAGACATGGGCCAGGCCCAGCATCCCGGCGAGCAGCAGCATCACGAAGCGGACGGCGAACTGGCCGCTGCTGTGCAGGGTCATGGCGATGATCCGGGCGAACCACGGCGGCCGGGGCCGCATCGCCCAGAACACCGCGCCCACCGTGATGACGGCGAACACCGCCAGGACCACGCTCGCCGCCCCCGGGCTCCGCCCGCTGAAGAGCAGGGCCATCGCGATGATCGGCCCGAACTCGCCGACCGAACCGAACGCCATCACCACCGACCCGAACCGCCCCTCCAGCCGCCCCGCGTCCCGCAGGATCGGCAGCACCGCACCGAGGGCGGTACTGGTGAGCGCGGTACCGATCACCAGGCTCTTCGCCAGGTCCGCACCACTGAGCAGCAGGGCGACCCCGAGCCCGGCGGCGAACGAGACGATCCAGGCCCCACCGGCCCGGCGCAGGGTGGCGCCCCGCACCTCGGCGAACCGGATCTCGTACCCCGCCAGGAAGATCAGCATGGAGAGGCCGAGGTCGGACAGGGCGTCGATGACCTGGTCGTGATGGGCCCAGCCGAGCACATCGGGCCCCACCAGGATGCCGAGCACGATCTCGAAGATGACGACGGGGACGGACAACCACCGCCCGGTCGCATAGCCGAGCAGCGGGGCGAGAACCGCCAGGGCCATGATCAGGACGAGGGTCCCGGGGTGCTCCATCGCTCGTGTATAGCAAGATACATAGAGGAATCAGCCGATATGACACTCCATCACCTCCATCCGTAACGCCAGATCAGTTCGGGCAGTGCCTGTCCCGGGCGGGGCGCGCCCCGGTCACCAGGAAGTCGCTGACCACCCGGTCCCCGCAGGCGTTGCCGTTGCCCAGATACACCCCGTGCCCGCCCTGCTCGACGGTGACCATCCGGGCCCGCCCGCCCAGCGCCTTACGCATCTTCAGAGCCCCCGCCAGCGGGGTGGAGGGGTCGCGCAGGCTCTGGATCATCAGGACGTTCGACGGGCCCTCGTCGGTTATCCGGGTGGGCCGGGGCTCCTCTTCGTACTTCCAGAAGGCGCACGGCGTGATGTTCACGGGCATCCCGGCCGTCAGCGGATACCGCGCCCGGTCGGCGGCGACCCGGTCGGCGTACCCGGAGGCAGGCCCCGGCCAGCGCACGTCGTTGCAGACCGCCGCGACCGTCATCGACGCGTCCTCGTCCGGCAGCGGACCGGCCAGCTCCGGCGGCAGCACCGGTCGGCCCCCCGGGTCCTGAGCCTCCTTCACCAGCCGGGCCAGCGGGGTAAAGGCCGCATCGCTGTACAGGGCGTTCTGGAGCACCTGCCGCAGCAGATTCCCGGAGAGCGGAACCCCCGGCACGTCCGACGGTCTCGGGGTGCGGTCCAACTCCCTTGCCAGCGCCAGGAACAGCGGCTGTACGTCACCGGGGCGACGGGCCAGCCGCAGCCCCTCGGCCTCCCGGGCCGGGTCCGCCGCCCAGGCCGCGAAGTCGGGGAAGCGCTCGGCGGCGCCCGGCGCCATGTTGGCCAGCCAGCCGTACGCCACCCGGCCCGGGTCCGGGTCGCCGGTGCTGTCCAGGACCAGCCGGTCGATCCGGTCCGGGTGGAGCTGCGCGTACACCGCGCCGACGTAACTCCCGTACGAGGAGCCCCAGACCGACACTTTCCGCTCCCCCAGCGCGCCGCGCAGCCGGTCGAGGTCGCGGACCTCGTTCCGGGTGGTGAAGGACCGCAGCACCGGGCCCCCGTTGCGGGCGCAGAGCTCGGCCGTGCGGCGGGAGCGCTCGGCGTTGGCCGCGATCGAGCCGTCCGACGCGGGCCAGGACCGCAGCGTCATCAGGTGCCGGTCGGCCGCCGGAATGCCACAGCTCGCCCGGGTGGAGGCGCCGACCCCGCGCGGATCCAGACTGACCAGGTCGTAGGCCCCCCGGGTCGCCGCCCGCAGCGCCTCGCCCTTCTGCGCCAGGCGCTGCACCCCGGAGGAGCCGGGCCCGCCGGGAACCACGAACAGCGTGCCCCGACGGGCGTCCGGCCGGTCGGTGCGCAACCGGGTGACGGCCACCTCGACCGTACGGCCGCCGAGGTCTCCGTAGTCCAGCGGAACCTGCATCCGGGCGCACTCCTGCCCGGCGAGGGCCGGTATCCCACCGGACGACGGCCCACAAGGACCCCAGACGAGCGGGGGCACGGCACGCCCCGCCGGTCTGCCGTACGCGACAGGCGACACGGACGGCACGGACGGCACGGACGGCACAGACACCTCAGGCGTCACGGACAGCACAGACGTCACAGGCGTCACAGCGGAGGACGACACGCCTGGCAGCGTCACGTCAGAAGCCGTCACGTCAGAAGGCATCACAGGCGTCACCGCAGCCGTCAGCGTGGCGGCCGCAGCGGCGGCGGAGAGGGTGAACAGGAGCGCCTTACGGGTCCAATGCGTCATGTGACCAGCCTGGTCGACCCGCCCACCGCCGCCCATCCGGAAGGCCGGTGAACTCCAGGTGGGGCCACCCCCCGGCCGGACCCCCGGACCGCCCCCGTCACCCGTTCTCCCGCGCCGGAGTGCCGGGTGGCGGAAGGGGCCGTTGAATGCGAATCCCCGACGCCTCGGCCGGAGGCTCCTCCGCGAGCGAGGCGGAACAGGACCGAGCGGGACGGAAAAGGACCGAGCGGGACGGAACAAGACCGAGCGCGGGCCGGATCAGGACAGGGAGCCGTATGCCGTCGTCACAGGCCCGCACGGACCGGGAGGCCGTCGGCGCGCGCCGCCCCCGGGGAGCGCTGCGCCGCACCGGCGAGTGGTGCGCCCGGCACTTCCTCACCGTCCTCGTGCTGTGGGTGGCCGCGCTCGCCGGGCTCCAGGTCCTCCAGCACGCGTACGGCGGCGACTACTCCGACGACTTCTCGCTCCCCGGCACCCAGTCGCAGGACGGCCTCGACGTCCTGAAGGCCCACGCCCCCTCGGCGGGCGGCTACAGCGCCCAAGTGGTGCTGCACGACGCCGACAAGCCGCTCACCTCGGTCTCCGACCAGGTCGCCACGGCCGTGGCCGACCTGGAGAAGCTGCCCGACGTGCTCTCCGCACAGAACCCGCTGCCGCCCTCCGGTTCCACCCCGCCCCCGCCGCCCGACCCCAACACCGGACCGCTCTCCACCGACCAGAAGACCGCCTACATCACCGTCCGCTTCAGCGTGCAGCCCGCCACCCTGGGCGCCTCCTACCTCGACGGGGTCGACGCGGCGGTCCAGCCACTGCGCTCGGCCGGGGTGGACGTGGAGTACGGCGGGCCGCTCGGCGAGCTCGCCCGGCCCGAGCCGAGCGACCGCACCAGCGAGGCGATCGGCTTCGGGGTGGCGGTCGTGGTCCTGCTGATCGGCTTCGGCAGCCTGCTGGCCGCCGTCCTGCCGCTGGTCACCGCCCTGATCTGCGCCCTGTGCGGGCTCGCGCTGCTCGGCCTCCTGGCCGCCGCCGCGACCTTCGCGACCGTCTCCCCCACGCTCGCCACGATGATCGGCATCGGCGTCGGCATCGACTACGCCCTCTTCCTGGTCACCCGGCACCGGCAGAACCTGACCGACGGCCAGGACCCCGTCGCCGCCGCCGGGAACGCCGCCGCCACCAGCGGACACGCGGTGCTGCTCTCCGGCTGCACGGTGATCATCGCCCTGTCGGGGCTGTGGGTCTCCGGCATCGGGTTCATCGGCAAGCTCGGCCTGGCCGCCGCGGTCACCGTCGTCACGGCGGTGCTCGGCGCCCTCACCCTCGTACCGGCGATCCTCGGTCTCATCGGCCGCCGCATCGACCGGGTGCATGTACGGAAACCGGTGGCCGAGACCGTAACCGAACAGGACGGGACAGCGCCCGGCGGCTGGCACCGGTACGCGCAGCGCGTCGAGCGGCGGCCCTGGTGGTTCCTGGCCGGCGGGGTGGTGGTGCTGGCCGTCCTGTCCTTCCCCCTCTTCTTCATCCAGCTCGGCCACATCGGTGACGGCGCCGACCCGAAGTCCTTCACCGACCGGCGCGCCTTCGACCTGATGTCGGACGCCTTCGGCCCCGGCTCCAACGGCCCGCTGACCCTCGTGATCGACCAGAGCAAGGTGCCCTCCGGGGACCGTTCCGCCCTGGCCGACCAGGCCCAGAAGGCGCTGACGAACGTCCCCGACGCGGCCGTGATCACCCCGCTCACCGCCACCTCGGACGGTGACGTGCTGACCGGCACCGCCTACTCGGCGGCCGCCCCGCAGGACGAGCGGACCACCTCCCTGGTCGACCGGCTCGTCGACGACGTCCTCCCGCAGGCCGTCTCCGGCACCGACGCGAGCACGTACGTCACCGGCACCACCGCCGCCCAGGTCGACTTCCTGGACATCGTCTCCAGCCGGCTCCCACTGATCATCGCGGTCGTCGTGGCCCTGGCCTTCCTGGTGATCCTGACCGTCTTCCGGGGGCTGCTCGTCGCGGTGAAGGCCGCCGTGCTCAACGTCCTGTCGATCGCCGCCTCGTACGGGGTCGTCGTGGCCGTCTTCCAGTGGGGCTGGGGCGGCCCGGCGCTGGGGGTGTCGGGAAAGGTGCCGATCGAGAGCTATGTCCCGATGATGATGTTCGCCATCGTCTTCGGGCTGAGCATGGACTACGAGATCTTCCTGCTCTCCCGCATCCACGAGGCCTGGCTGCGCACGGGCGACGCGCGGGCGAGCGTGGCGCACGCGCTGGAGATCACGGCCCGGGTCATCACCTGCGCGGCGCTGATCATGGTGAGCGTCTTCGCCGCGTTCGTGATCAGCGACAACATCGTGGTGAAGATGCTGGGGCTGGGCCTTGCCGCCAGCGTGCTCATCGACGCCACCGTCGTACGGCTGCTGCTGGTCCCGGCGGTGATGACCCTGCTGGGCCGGTCCGCCTGGTGGATTCCGGGCCCGCTGGACCGGATCCTGCCGCACCTGGACGCGGAGGGAGGCGCGCGGGAGCCCGGAAAGCCCCCGGCGGACGTGACGAGGGACACAGCGAGCGGAGGGAACGCCTCCGCGCTCTAGGGTGTCAGGATGCCTTCCCCCCTCACCTCGGAACAGCCGCGCCCCACCACCGCTGCTGACACCACCACCGCCACTGCCAGTGCCACCGCCGTCACTGCCACCACCGCCGACGGCCGGGACCACTTCTTCGACAACGCGAAGTACCTGGCGATCGTGCTGGTGGCGATCGGGCACGCGTGGGAGCCGCTGCCCGAAGGACGGCTGGTGGAGGCCGCGTACACGCTGATCTACACCTTCCACATGCCGGTGTTCATCCTGATCGCGGGCTATCTCTCCCGTAACTTCGAGCTGCGGCCGGACCGGGTGTGGAAGCTGGTCACCAGCCTGCTGGTGCCCTACATCGTCTTCGAGGTCCTCTACACGCTCTTCCAGCGCGCCATGCGCGACCCGGACTACTCGCTGTCCCTGCTCTCGCCCTACTGGCTGCTGTGGTTCCTGCCCGCCCTCTTCTTCTGGCGGCTCTCCACCCCGGTCTGGCAGGCGGTCCGCGCCCCGGTGCTGGTCTCCCTCGCCATCGCCGCCGTGGCGACCGTGTCACCGGCCGCCGACGGGTCCCTCCCGGTCCAGCGCATCCTTCAGTTCCTGCCGTTCTACGTACTGGGCCTGCGGCTGGGCCCGCAGCACTTCGCGCTGATCCGGCGTACGTGGGTACGCGTCGTCTCCGTACCGGTCTTCGCGCTCGGGCTGCTGGTCGCGTACTGGCTGGTGCCCCGGACGTCCACCTCGTGGTTCTTCCGCAAGAACAGCGCCCAGGAGATGGACACCCCCGAGTGGACCGGCCCGACGGCGACGCTCCTGCTCTTCGTGGCCGCGGTGGTGCTCGGCGCGTGCTTCCTGGCCTGGGTGCCCAAGGGGCGTACGTGGATGACCGCGCTGGGGACCTGCACGCTGTACGGGTACCTGCTGCACGGCTTCGTCATCCGGGGCCTGCGCTACGACGGCTTCTACGACCGGCCGTTCTTCAACACGACGATGGGCACGGTCGCCGTCACCGTGGGCGCGGCGATCATGGTGACCCTGCTGTGCACCCCGCCCGTACGCCGCCTGCTGCGGCCGCTGCTGGAGCCCCGTATGGCGTGGGCCAAGCAGCGGACCGCACCCTCGTCGCGGTCCTGAAGGTACGGAGGCACGGAGGTACGGAGTCGCGGTCGCGGTCGCGGTCCTGAACGCATGAACAGGCCCTCCGGGCGGACCCCACCGTGAGGTGGCCGGTCCGGCCCGGAGGGCCTGTGACGTGGTGCGGGTGGCTCAGATGGAGCCGGGGCCCGGGGCCTGGGCCGTCGGCGTCCCGAGGAGGGCGGACGCCGTCTCCAGCGGGGTGCGGGCGGCGGCGACGGCCGGGGCGGTGGCCGTCTCGGCGGTACGGCAGGTGAAGCCGAGCTTGGAGAGCGCGCGGACGACCTCGGCGGAGGAGAAGTCACGCCGGTCCTGCCGCGTGATGACTTCGCCGACCTGCTTGACCGGGTAGACACGGCGGCTGATGACCACCGCGTCACCGGTGACGGGCTCGGGCTTGATGCCCTTCATCGAGTCCTCCACCTCGTTCTTGAACAGATCGAAGGGGAAACGGGCGATGACACAGCGCATGGGTCCTCAACAAGGGGTCGAGTGGCTCGGGGGCCGCACGGCGGAGCCGTACGGGGAGGGCGGCGGCGGACCGCCGCCCTGGGCCGGCTACGCGGCGCGGTTGGACCGGCGCATCGCGGCGGCGGCACGCGCCTCCGGCGTCGGGACACCGGGGCGGCCGCGCCGGGCCGGGGCCCCGCCGCCGCGCTTGGTGCCGCGCCCCATGAACACGCCGCCACTGCCGCGGCCGGAGCGCTCCTTGGGCGGGGCGGTGATGACCACCGGGACGCCCGAGGGCGCCTGCGCGCCGGTGATCCGGCTCAGCTCGGCCTCGCCGGAGCGGACCTGGGCGATCTGCGGGGTGATTCCGGCGTCCGCCATCAGCCGGGTCATCTCGCGGCGCTGGTTGGGCAGGACGAGCGTGACGACGCTGCCGGACTCCCCGGCACGCGCCGTACGGCCGCCGCGGTGCAGGTAGTCCTTGTGGTCGCTGGGCGGGTCCACGTTGACGACGAGGTCCAGGTTGTCGACGTGGATGCCGCGGGCCGCGACGTTCGTGGCGACGAGGACCGTGACGTGCCCGGTCTTGAACCGCTCCAAGGTGCGGGTGCGCTGCGGCTGGGACTTGCCGCCGTGCAGAGCGGCCGCCCGGACCCCGCTGTGGAGCAGGTGGTCGGTGAGCTTGTCCACGGCGTGCTTGGTGTCCAGGAACATGATCACGCGCCCGTCGCGGGCGGCGATCTCCGTGGTGGTGGCGTACTTGTCGGCGCCCTGGACGTAGAGCACGTGGTGCTCCATCGTCGTGACGGCACCGGCGGCCGGGTCGACGGAGTGGACGACCGGGTCGTTCAGATAGCGCTTGACGAGCAGGTCGACGTTGCGGTCGAGCGTCGCCGAGAAGAGCATCCGCTGGCCCTCCGGGTTCACCTGGTCGAGCAGCTCGGTGACCTGCGGCATGAAGCCCATGTCGGCCATCTGGTCGGCCTCGTCGAGCACGGTGATGGTGACCCGGTCCAGTCGGCAGTCGCCGCGCTCGATGAGGTCCTTGAGCCGGCCCGGGGTGGCGACGACGACTTCGGCGCCGCCGCGCAGCGCACCGGCCTGCCGGCCGATGGACATGCCGCCCACGACGGTGGCCAGGCGCAGCTTCAGCGAGCGGGCGTACGGGGTGAGCGCGTCGGTCACCTGCTGGGCCAGCTCACGCGTCGGTACGAGCACCAGGGCGAGCGGGCGCTTGGCGTCGGCGCGGCGGCCCGCGGTCCGGGCCAGCACCGCCAGGCCGAAGGCGAGGGTCTTGCCCGAGCCCGTCCGGCCGCGGCCGAGGACGTCACGGCCGGCCAGCGAGTTCGGCAGGGTGGCCGCCTGGATCGGGAACGGGACGGTCATGCCCTCGGCGACGAGCGCCGCCTTGAGCGTGGCGGGCATCTCCAGCTCGCCGAAGGTCTCGGCGGCGGGGAGGGCCGGGGTGATGGTCACCGGCAGGGCGAACTCGCCCTTCAGCGCGGAGCTGCGGCGGCTGGAGCCACCGGACCGCTTGGGCCCGCCACCGAACCCGGCGGCACGGCGTTCGCCGCCACCGGAGTACCTCGGCGCGCCGCCGGAGCGGGCGCCGGAGGGGCCGCCGGAGCGGCTGCGGGCAAATCGGTCGTTCGAGCGGGGTGTGCGTTCGCGGTTCATGCAGAACCTTTCCTCGATGGGGCACGTATCGAGGGATTCTTTTTCGGGAAGCGGCCGTGAACGGCACCCAGAATCGCAAGAACGAGCCGATGAAATGACAAAAGAGAACGAAGCCCGGCCGCCGGGAATCAGTGCACCGGACGCGGCTTCGGCAGGGGCCCGCTCGGCGGGCCCCGGAAACAGCAACGAGCTGGGGCCCGCACCCCAAGGTGCGGGCCCCAGCTGCGCAGTACTACCTGAGCGGATCAGGCGGGGGTGATGTTCTCGGCCTGCGGGCCCTTCTGGCCCTGCGTGACGTCAAAGTTCACCTTCTGGCCCTCCTGCAGCTCACGGAAGCCGGAGGCGGCGATGTTCGAGTAGTGGGCGAAGACGTCAGCGCCGCCGCCGTCCTGCTCGATGAAGCCGAAGCCCTTTTCCGCGTTGAACCACTTCACGGTGCCAGTAGCCATGTCATATCTCCTTAGGGGAGGGGCAGTGCCCGCGGGCCCACACTGTGCGGACCCCACGTCGCCGCGATGATTACCCCGTCCGGAAGAACACCGGAAATACAAAAGCGCATCTGCCGACATACGACCGGCTGATGCACTTGAAGTTTTTGGGAACCACAACTGCAACTGAGATCAACAGTAGCACGGCAGCGCCCGGAGAGGCCGAACGAAATATCACTCGGCATGGCGGAACAAAACGGCGGGACAACGACAGGACAAGAGCAGGACAAGGAACGGACAAGGAGTGGACAAGGGGGCGGGAAAAAGCCTCACCGCCCATTGCGTGAAATTCTGTGCTGACGAATGAAGATATCTTCCCGGCCACCGGGAGGGCCGGGAGGCGTGACGGCCGGGCCGGGGCCCGCACCCGTCAGCGGTCCGCGCCGCCCCGCAGCTCCTCGTTGAGGCGGAGCGCCTCTTCGAGCTGGTCCTCCAGGATGACGATGCGGCAGGCGGCCTCGACGGGCGTGCCGGAGTCGACCAGCTCGCGGGCGCGGGCGGCGATGCGCAACTGGTAGCGGGAGTAGCGGCGGTGACCGCCCTCGGACCGCAACGGCGTGATCAGCCGGGCCTCACCGATCGCCCGCAGGAAACCCGGCGTCGCCCCGATCATCTCGGCGGCCCGCCCCATCGTGTAGGCGGGGTAGTCGTCGTCGTCGAGCCGATCGATGGCGTGCGAGGGGGTCTCCGGGGGCATCTGCACCTCTTCTGTCACCGGCATGACCGAGGGCCCGGGCGGTGTACGCCTGCGGGGTGCCCCTCTGCCGCGTACCGCTGTTTTCACCTGACTGCACAAGAAACCCTAATCGCCCGGGAAGGTCATGTCTATCGCGACCGGAGCAGGTTTGGGCCACCGGTGGCGGGGCGGCGGACGGGGCCCCCGAGAGGACTGACCGACTGGTCAGTTGTCTCGGGGCGGACCGCGGGGCCATAATGCACGCGTAGCCCTTCACGCATCCCCCGTCGTGAAGGGCTACACCCCTGTCCGGAACCGGTTCCGGTCCAGTTCCAGACCAGTTCCAGACCGGTTCCAGACCGGTTCCAGACAGCCGCTGAACCGCTCGAACAGGTGAAGACCTCACGGGCAAGGGACTCCCCTCGTGGTCCCCTGCCCGTGTTTTTTCGAGTTAACAGTGACGTAGAGTGTTTGCGCAAGCTCAGTTCCGACTCCGAGGTGAGCGTGGAGGCCCGGATGGCCATGGTCGACGGTGACGAACCCGGTACGGAACGGAACGAACCGCCCGAGCCCGCCGAGCCTGCCGGACCGCCCGAGCCCGCCGAGCCGACCGAGCCTGCCGCGCCCGTCGGCCCTCCTCCGCTGAACTCGCTGCGGCAAAAAGTCGAGTACATGGTCGAGAAGACCTTCCCCGGCCAGAAGATCTCGGGCCGGGTCTTCGCGGAGCTGGTGCGGGAGCGCGGCGGCTCGCTCTCGCACAGCTACTTCTCCAACATCCTCGCGGGCAAGGTCACCCAGCCGTCGGAGGAGATCCTCAAGGCCCTCGGGCTGGGGTTCGGCGTGGACTGGCGCTTCTTCAAGGACGAGTCCGAGGTCGTGGACGACGTCGTGGCGGGGCTCCAGTTCCTGGCCAAGCGGCGGACCGGGGAGATCAGCGGGGTGGCGGGCCGGGGGCTGGACGAGGACGGGCTCCCGCCGGAGCTGTTGCAGTTCGCGCTCTCGCTGCTGGAGGACGCGGCACGGGACAGCGCACCCGGCGGCCCCTCCCAGCACGAGGAGAACGCGGCCGGTAACGGCGTGACTCACCGCCCGGCCGGTCCGGCAGCGTAGCGTCGGTGTCATGTCCCTGCGGAAGCTGCGCAAAGAGTGCGAGGCACAGCTCGCCGACCTGCCCATCCCGGCCCCCTTCTCGCTGACCGGCCTGGTCGCCAACATGGAGGCAGCGCGCGGCCGCACCATCCGGCTGCACGAGATGCCGGAGCGGCTCGCCCGCGTCAACGCCGCCTGCGGACTGCGCCTGAAGGCGGGCTCCACCAGCCTCGTCCTCTACCGCCGCAGGCCGACCGCGTACCAGACCGAACACGTCATCCTGCACGAGCTGTGCCACGAGTGGTTCGACCACGGGATGACGCTCGACGCGGAGCAACTGCGCACACTGCTCCCGGTCTTCGACACCTCGCTGATCGCCCGGATGATCTCCCCCGAGGCCGCCGAGTCCTTCGCCTCCGGCGGCTCCACCGTGCAGGCCCGCGCGCAGTACGCCACTCACGACGAACGCATGGCCGAATTCGGTGCCTCGCTGATCCCCCGAATGGCGCGGGACCTGACCACCGATGACATGGTGGGGCGGCTGACCGACTCCCTGTCCCGCCCGGTGGCCCACCGCCGACGCGGGCTGTTCCCCCGGAGACGTGCTTCCGGCGACGCGTGAACCGTCACATGACCTGACACGTGCCATCACCTCACAACCCCCACAACCCCCACAGCCCCCACCGCGCCCCCGCCCCCCGACACCCGAGGACGAAGACCGCTGTGACCCCCCTCGATCTCGCCGGTTACCTGATAGCCGGCCTGATGACAGCCGTTGCCCTGTGGCGTATGCCCGCTGCCCTGTGGGGCGACGAGGAGGACCGCAGACGGCGGGCGCTGTGGGGCTGTTACGCCGGATTCGCGATCGCCCTGTGGACGAAGACCGAGGCGGTACGCACCGGGCTCAACAACAGCGCCATCACCGACCTCGCCGTCCTCATCAAGCACTACACCGCGACGGTGGCGATTCTGGCCATCCTCAGCTACATCGTCGCCATCTACGGCAGCTACCCCGAAGCGGGCGCCGTCCCCCGCCACGTACGGTTCGCCCGGCTCGTCCAGCAGGTCGCGGCGAAGGCCTCGGTGGCCACGCTGATCCTGCTGACCGTCCTCTTCTTCACCGTGGTCGACCGCTCCGAGCCCTCGGACCGCTTCGTCTCCGACCACGCGGGCGAGTGGGGCGCCACGCTCTACATGAGCGTCTTCTACCTCTACCTCGGCGCCGCCTCCGCCGTCTGCGCCTTCCAGTGGGCACTGGCCACCGCCGACGCGCGGCGGCGCCATCTGCGCATCGGGCTCGGCATGATGACGTTCGCGATGTTCATCGGCGTCGGCTACACCGTCAGCCGGACCCTGTTCCTCTGGGTCAGCGTGGTGGACGAGCCGAGCGAGACGTTCGCCCTCCGCTTCGACCAGGTGACCGAGGCGGCGCAACTGGTCCTCTTCGCGTTCTTCGCCCTCGGCGCGTCCGTCCCCGCCCTCAGCACCGGCGCACGCCGGATCAGGCTCTGGCGGGCCCAGATCCGGCTGCACGCCCTCTGGTACGAGCTGATGGCGTCCTTCCCCGACCAGCCCTTCGACCCGCCCGCCTCCCTGGCCCGGGAGCTGACCCGGTTCAACGCCCCGGCCGACCTGCGCGTGGACCGCTGGGCCGCCGACATCGCGGACGCGGTGGAGAAGCTGCGCCACTACGTCCCCGACGAGCTGGTCCCCGCCGCCGAAGAGGCCGCCGCCGCCCGGCACACCGCCGATGCCCAGCGGGCCGCCGCGCTGGGCGACGCGTACTGGATCAGGGCCGCCCTGCTGGCCAAGGAGTCCGGCGCCACCGCCGGGCCCGCCGCCCGGGTGTCCGCCCAGCAGGCCGCCGACCAGGACGGCGAGGTCGCCCGGCTGGAGCGGGTCGCCGCCGCGTACCGGACGGTCACCGAGGAGCACGCCCGCAAGGTGCTCACGGCGGCGACCACACCCCGTACGACGGACACGGCAGCGACGACGGAGAAGACCTCGTGAGCACCACCACCAACAGCACGCCCCCCGGAGCCACCGCCCGCACCTCCCTCGCGCGGACCGTCACCGACGTACTCCAGCCCCGCAACGCCCTGCTGGCCGGAATGCTCGGCATCGGGCTCGCCGCCGCGGGCGACTGGACCGGGCTGCTCTGGGGGTTCCTCGGGGCGCTCTGCGCCGGGCTGATCCCGGCGGGGTACATCGAGTGGGAGCGCGGGCGCGGCACCTGGGGCGACCGCCATGTCGTGGACCGTACGAAGCGGGCCCCGATCTTCTTCGTCATCCTCGGCTCGATCGGGGCCGGTTCGGTGGTGATGGTCCTCGGGAACGCGCCGGCCGGCATCCTCGTCGCGATGCTCGCGCTCTGGGTGATGACGATCGGACTGCTGGCCGTCAACACGGTGTGGAAGATCTCGGTGGACTCGGCGGTGGCCTCGGCGGTGGTGGCGCTGCTCGCCGTCGTGCACTCCCCGTGGTGGCTGGCCGCGTACGCCCTGTCCGTGGCGGTCTGCTGGTCACGGGTGGCCCTCGGCTACCACACGGTCGCCCAGACCGTGGCGGGCGCGGCGCTGGGAGCGGCGACGACAGTGGCGTACGCATTCGGGGGCTGACGAGGCGTTACGGGTACGGAACCGGGGGCCGGGGGCGGGGTCTGACGAGGCGTTACGGGTACGGGTACGGGCGCCCCGCTCCCGTACCCGTAACTCCTCACCCCCTCTGAACGCGCGGGCTCACACCCCCGCGCACTGCCCCGTGCGCGGACCGCGGACCTCGTTCGTCCTGCCCGTGTTGTCCGGGGCCGGGGAGTTGGCCGAGCACACCAGCGGGCCGGTGATCGTGTTGGCCGCGAGCTGGACGCCTCCGGTGTTGCCGGTGAGGACGACCGCCCCGGTGACCGAGTTGGCGGTGCAGCCCGGGCCGCCCGCCCGGACGGGTCCGGCCGTACGGCTGACGGCCACCGGCCCCGTAAGGCTCGAACCGCATACGTGGACCGCCGCCGCGCCGTCCGCCTGGAGCGGGCCGTCCAGCGTGGAGCCGGTGACCACGAGGGCCGCGCCCGCGCGGACGGTGACCGGGCCGCGCAGGGCGGCGCGGTCGACGCAGGTGACGCCACGGGTGACGGTCAGCGGACCGTTCCGTACGCCGGTGATCTGCGCCGTGCACGCGGGGGCGCGCACCACCCGGGACTTGTAGTCGAGGGATTCGGCGAGCTTGCCCGGCTTCGGGTCCGTCAGCGACTTGCTGAGCTTGGCGAACTCCCCGCCCGTCTCCTTCTTTCCGCCGTTCCACTCCGCGATCCGGCCCAGTTGGGCGGCGGTCTTCCCGTCGTCGACGACCGCGTCGGCGTCGAGCGCGGCCATCGACTTCGAAGCGCTCTTGACCAGGTCGAGGTACGGGCCGGGGGAGGTCAGGTCGTACGCGTTCGTGTCGTGCTTCCCGCGCAGCCAGGAGCCCCAGGAGAACTCCAGGAACTCCGTCGCCCCGTCCGGGACCTCGTAGCCGATGTCCCGGGTGAAGTAGACGAGGCTGCGGTACGGGTCGTCGCGGAAGTGCGTGATCCCCAGTCGGCTCGGCAACTGCTCGACGCCCAGCGGCCGGTTGTTCTCGTCGCGCAGCCAGACCTTCTTCTCTTCGGTCATGCGCTGCCAGAAGGAGGCAGTGGAGAGGGAGCTGAAGTTGTCGGTGACGCGGAGCCGGATCGGCAGCCGGGCGGAGCCGTCGGGGCCCTCCAGGAAGGAGGTCAGCGTGTGGTGGCCGTCGGTGAGGTACAGCTTCCCGCCCGGTCCGACCACGGCCGTCTTCATCGGGGCGAGCGACTCCTCGGTCTCCTGGCCGATCGGTACGGTGCAGGAGAAGCTCGCCGGGTCGTCCAGCCGGGCGCCGGGCCCCACGGAGGCCGCCTCACCCTGGCCGTTGGTCTCGCACCAGTCGTCGAAGCGCTTGTTGAAGCCGCCCGCCGCCTCGTCCCGGTCGCTGTTGTAGCGGCCCTGCTTGTAGAAGACCTGGTCGAAGCCGAGCACGGCCTGGGTCGGGTGGAGTTCGCCCAGGGTGACGTCGATCAGATCGCCCGGCCGCGCGCAGGTGTACGGCAGCGGCCCGCTCCCGGCGCACGCCCCGGCGCCTGCCGGACCCGCGCCACCCGCTCCGGCGGCGGTCGCCGTGCCCGTACCCGCGCCGACGACGACCGTGCCCGCCGCCAGCACACCGGCCAGGAGCCGGGCCCCGCGCCGCGTCAGGCCGGTACTCGATCTGTTCATGGACGTCCTCTCCGTACACGCGATTCCGTACAGACGGTTCCGTACACGCGCTCTCCCGGGGGGACGGTCGCAAGGCGCGGCGACGCCCGTACGGACGTGGCGTGAACGGGCGATGACGCTGTCATGCCACGGCGGGACCGCCCGTTTGCGGGCGTGGCGGACACCCGGTTACGTGGAGGGGGCGACCACGACCTGTCGCGTGTCCCCCCGCCCGCACCTGGAGGTACCTCCGATGGCGAAGAAGAACCGGTCCGCGCCCGCCAAGGGGCTGCGCGGCAGCAAGGCGGGACTCGCGCTGAGCCTGGGCAGCAGCCTGCTCGCCGTCATCCGGGCGTCCAAGCAGGTGCGCCGGGCCAGGAACAGGCACGACAAACTGAGCACCGCCGACGCGGTGGCGGGGATGCTGCCGCTGATCACCTCGGCCGCCCTGATCCTGCGGCAGTTGCGCGGCCGGCGGCGGGAGACCCCGGAGACGGCGTGAGGAGCGGCGATCACCCCGGCGATCACCCCGATGGCGTAACCGCTGACCGGTGAACGGCCCCGGCCCTGGGTACGACTGTGCCGTGCCGAACCCTGACAAGTACTCCGAGAGCTCCGGGAACTTCGAGATCGGCGCGGCCAGCGCCGAGGACATCGTGACGCTGGGCGCATGGGCCCACGAGGAGGGCTGGAACCCCGGCCTCACCGACGGCGGGGTCTTCTTCCCGACCGACCCCGGCGGCTTCCTGATCGGCCGCCTCGACGGCGTACCGGTCACCTCCGTCTCCGTCGTGCGCTACGGCCCCGACCACGGCTTCCTGGGCTTCTACCTGACCCGCCCCCATCTGCGCGGCCAGGGCTACGGGCTGCGCACCTGGCAGGCCGGGACCGCCCGGCTCGCGGGCCGCAACGTCGGGCTGGACGGGGTCCCCGCCCAGCAGGACAACTACCGCCGCTCCGGCTTCCGTACCTGCTGGAGCAACGCCCGCTACGAGGGCACCCCGCCGCCGGACATCGCACCGCCCCCGGGCACCGCCCTCGTCGACGCCCGTTCCGTACCGTTCGCTCAACTCGCCACGTACGACCGGCGGTTCTTCCCCGCGCCCCGGGACGGCTTCCTGGCGGCCTGGATCACGGCCCCGCAGCGCACCGCGCTGGCGGCGGTACGCGACGGGGAGCTGCACGGGCTCGCGGTGGTACGGAAGTGCCGCGCCGCCTCCCGTATCGGACCGCTGTACGCCGCGTCCCCGCAGGTGGCGGCGGCGCTGGTGAGCGCGCTCGCGGCGACGGAACCGGACGTTCCGGTGGCGATCGACGTCCCCGACCTCAACCCGGCGGCCGTCCGGCTCGCCGGTGAGCTGGGCCTGACCCCGTCGTTCGACACAGCCCGGATGTACACGGGCCCGCAGCCGGTGATCGACCGGAGCGGGTACTACGGCGTCACGAGCCTGGAGCTGGGCTGAGAACCCGAGGGCCTACGTGCCCGGGCTGGAGCCCGGGAGCCTGCGTGCTCGGGCTGAACCCGGGGACCTGCGTACCCGGGCTGAAACCCGAGAGCCTGCGTGCCCGGGCTGAGAACCCGGGAGCCTACGCGGAACCGCCGAGCCTCCGCAGCGTCGGCGGTTCCTCCCTGATCCGGGAGGCCAGCACCGCGATGTCGTCCTCCGCGTCCCCGCCGAACCGGTCCAGCACCCGGTCGAGCAGCTCCTCCAGGCTCCCGCCGGGCGGCAGGGTCAGCGAGGCCAGCCGCGCCACGGACACGTCGATGTCCTCGCCCCTGCGCTCCACCAGACCGTCGGTGTACATGAACAGCACGGTCCCCGGCCCGCACGGCACGGAGGCGGTCCGGTAGCCGCCGAAGCCGGTGCCCAGCGGCGGCCCGGACTCCACCGGGACGATATGGGCCCGCGAGGCGCCCGGGTCGATGAAGACCGGCGGCAGATGGCCCGCGCTGGCCACCTCGCACACCCCGCCGAACCGGTCCACGACAGCCAGCAGGCAGGTCGCCGCCCGGTCCATGCCCGACCGCTCCACCATGGTGTCGAGCTGCCCCAGGATCTGGTGCGGCGGCAGGTCGTCGGCGGCCAGCAGCCGCAGCAGCGAGCGGTAGTGGCTCATCGCCACGGCCGCCTCCACCCCGTGGCCCATCACATCGCCCATCGCCTTGAGGTGGCGGCCGTCCCGGAGCGGTACGACGTCGAACCAGTCGCCGCCCACCAGGACGCCCCGGTCGGCGGGGAGGTAGCGGGTGGCGATCTCCACGTGCGGGTGGGGGCCGCGGGGCTCGGAGAGCAGGGAGCCCTGGAGCTCGCGGGCGATGCTGTGCTCGTGGTCGTAGCGGCGGGCGTGGTCGAGGTCGACGGCGGCCCGCCCGGCGAGCTCCCGGGCCACGACGACGTCCTGGTCGGTGAAGGCGGGCGAGCCCTCGGCCCGGAGGAGGCTGAGCGCGCCGAGCAGGCGGCCCCGGGCGTTCAGCGGGACGGCGAGCGCCTCGCGCAGCCCGAGGGCCCGGGAGGCGGTGATGCCGCTCGGTGGAGGCGGGGCGGCCGGGCCGGTGGTCCTGCCAGTCGTCGAGGACCGGCTCGTTCTCGGCCAGGCAGCGGGTGACGGCGGAGTCCGCCGCGAAGTCGACGTACTCCCCCGGGTGTCCGAACCGCTGCACCTGCTCGTCGAGCGGCCCCTCGCCCCGCAGCGCGGCCCGCCGCAGCCGCAGGACACCGGGCTCGGCACGGCGTACGGGGTGGCCCACCTCGGGCGGGAAGCCGTCGACGGCCGCCACGTCGGCGAAGGCGGGCACGACGAACTCGGCGAGCTCCCGGCAGGTGGTGTCCATGTCCAGCGTGGTGCCGATCCGGACGGCGGCCGTGGAGAGCAGGGTCACATGGCCGCGGGCCTCTTCGAGCTCCGCCCGCTGCCGGGCGATGTCGCTGATCTCGACGACGATCACCATCAGCCCGCACACGTCCCCGCCCGCCTCCAGCCGGTGGTAGGTGGCGCGCCAGAACCGGGGGTCGTCGGAGCCGACGGCCCAGGTCCGGCCGCTGATGGTCTGCTCGCGGGGTTCGCCGTCGCGCAGGACCCCGCGCAGGACGGCGGCCTGACCGCGGAGTTCGGGCAGCACCTCGGAGAAGGTGTGGCCGATGTGGGACCCGGCGGGGAGGCCGTTGAGCCGTTCGAGGGCGGGGTTGACGTAGGTGTAGCGGAGGTTCGCGTCGAGTACGGCCACTCCGGCGGGGTTGCCGTCGAGCAGGGCGGCCACGGTCGGGGGGTCGAAGGACGACGGCATACCGTCGCCGCACACTTCGGCCTGCAAGGGGTTCTCCTCCGCCGTCGTCGGCCTCCGGATCTCCATCCTGGGCGGCCGCACCCGGGGCCGCATCCGCAGCGCGGCCGGGTGCGTACGGCTTGGAGGCCCCCGTTCGGAAGGCTCCCGCGTCAGGAGCTCGTCACGGGCTGGGCAGAAGTCCGGCGCCCCGGTCGGCGCGCAGCCGGTCGAGGTCGAGGGTGCCCTCGGTGGCCTCGGCGGTCGGCGGCAGGCCGAGGGCGGCGGTGACCGGGCCCGGCAGGGTGCCGGTACCCAGCAACCCGGTGACCAGGGCCGTCGTGAGGTGGTGCCAGGCCGGGGCGCGGCGGATCATCGCGTGGTCGCCGCCCCGGACGGTGACCATGCAGGTACGGGCACCGGCCCGGCGGGCCCGTGCGGTGAGGGACTGGGTGGCCTGGGGGCTGGTGATCCGGTCCCGGCTGCTGTGTACGAGGACGACGTCACGCCCGGCGAGCTGGGTCACCGGGTCGCCCGGCGGGCACCAGGGGGCGAGGCCGACGACTCCGCGTACGAGGGGGTGCCCGGCGGCGCGCAGGGCGGCGCGGGCGCCCATGGAGTGGCCGAGGAGGACCACCGGCAGGCCGTCGTCACCCGTCTCCTCGCCGAGGGCGTCCAGCGCGGCCAGGGCGTCGCGCAGGGCGTCGGCGCGGGGCCCGTTCCACCCCCGGTGGCCGTACCGCACCTGCCGGACGAGTACCTCCGTACGGTCGTCGTCGCCGGGTACGCGGGTGGCCCGGCGCAGGGCGCGGACGAAGGGGCGCATCCGTACGCCGGGGAGGTTGAGGAGGCCGGGAGGGGGCGGCTCCACCCCGGTCTCGTAGCCCCCGTGCAGGACGAGCACCGCTGCCGAGGGCGGTCGTGGGGCCACGCGTACCTCCAGATCCGGGGGCGGGCCGGTCGACCCGCTCCCTCCGTATTCGGTGCGGACCCGGTTCCGGATGGGCCGAACGTGTCAACGGGCGGAAAGTGCCGTTCACTGTACGGGCACGGACGCATACGTAGGCATCACGCACACATAAGAACATCACGCACGCATAAGACCATCGCGCACGCATAAGAAGGAGACGTCATGGCGGCAGGACCCCCCATCGGCAGCCCGGCACCGGACTTCACCCTCCCCGGCGGTGTCCTGAACGGGGACACCTTCGAACGCGCCGACCACACGCTCTCCGCCGCCCGGGGCCGTTCCCTGGTGCTGGCGTTCTACCCCGGGGACAACACCAGCGTCTGCACGAAGCAGCTCTGCTCGTACTCCTCGGGCATGGAGACCTTCGAGGGGCTCGACGCGGAGGTCTGGGGAATCAGTCCACAGGGTGTGGACAGCCACGAGTCGTTCGCCCGCACCTACGGGCTCCGGATGCCGCTGCTGGCCGACGAGGGCCGCGAGATCGCCCGGGCGTACGGGGTCACCGCCCCCGGCATCGGCGTACGCCGCGCGGTCTTCCTCATCGGCCCCGACGGCGTCCTACGCTGGAAGCACGTCGCGTTGCTGGGTGCCACCTTCCAGTCACTTTCCACCCTTGCTGATCAGTTGTCCGGCATCAAAACCGCGTAAAGATTGCCGGAACCCGGCAGTGCTGGGAACCGGTCAGGTATGGGATCATCCAGCCAGTTCGACGGAAAATATTCGGGGGAAGTCGAAAAACAGGGGAGTGATCACGTGACCTTCTTTCTCGGTCTCGGCATAGCGGGGATCGTCCTGCTCGCCCTTTCCCTCATCTTCGGCGGCGTCCTCGAAGGGCTGCTCGACGGCTTCTTCGACGGCCTGCTCTCGCTTCCGGTGATCGCTGGCTTCATCTCGATGCTCGGTTTCGGCGGGGCGATCGTCCTCGGCGCCACGAGCGCCGGACCGGTCGTGGCCACCGTCATCGGCGTCGGCGCCGGAGTCGCCGCGGGCTGGCTGACCTGGAAACTCAGCAAGGCCCTGATGCGGGACCAGACCTCCACCACCCCACGCGGCGGCGACCTCGTGGGCACGTCCGGGACGGTCGTGACGGCCATTCCGGCCGACGGCTACGGCGAGGTGCTGCTGCGGCTGGCGGGCCAGCCCGTCAAATACGCGGCCAAGTCACCGGCGCCGGTCGTCCGGGGCACCGAGGTCTGGGTGGAGGCGGAGCTGTCGACGACGTCGGTATCCGTCCGCCCGGTCGAGCGCTGACCACGCAGACCGCGGGCTCCTCCACCACCTGCCACCCGTCCCGACGCACAACCCAGCACCAACCACACACCTCATACCAACCCCACCAGCACCCCGCACCACAACAATCTGCCGTCCCCCACCCGGGAGGCAGGGGGGACACCTCTCATGAGTCCAGTTGTCACCGCCGTCATCGGCATCGTCGTACTCCTCGTCCTGCTCGGCCTGGTCGTCATCACGCGGTACAAGGTCGCCGGGCCCAGCGAGGCCTTCATCATCACCGGCCGCCGCGGCAAGAAGTCGACCGATCCGGTCACCGGCCTCACCAGCATCGACAACAGCGGCCAGAAGGTCGTCGTCGGTGGCGGCGTCTTCGTCGTGCCGTTCGTCCAGCAGAAGTTCACCCTGGACCTCTCCAGCCGGCACATCCCGATCGCCGTCCGGGGCGCGGTCACCCTGCGCGGTGTGAAGTCCAACCTCGAAGGCGTCGCGATCGTCAAGGTCGGGGGCAGTGAGGACGCGATCCGGGCCGCCGCCCAGCGCTTCCTCCAGCAGCAGGACGGCATCGTCGGCTTCACCCAGGAAGTGCTCTCCGGAGCGCTCCGCGCGATCGTCGGCCGCATGTCGGTCGAGGACATCATCCGCGACCGGGCCGCGTTCGCCGGGCAGGTCGCGGAGGAGGCCGAGACCAGCCTCTCCGGCCAGGGCCTGATCCTGGACGCCTTCCAGATCCAGGACATCACCACCGAGGGCTCCTACCTGGAGGACCTCGGCCGTCCGGAGGCCGCCCGCGCCAAGCAGGAGGCGGACATCGCCGAGGCGATCGCCAAGCGCGCCTCGGAGCAGGCCCGGCTGAAGGCGGCCGAGGAGATCGCCATCGCCGAGCGGACGTACTACCTGAAGCAGGCCGAGATCAAGGCCGAGACCGAGGCCGCTGCCGCCAAGGCCAACGCCGCCGGTCCGCTCGCCGAGGCCGCGCGCCAGCAGGAAGTCCTCCAGGAGCAGGAGAAGGTCGCCGAGCGCCAGGCCGCGCTGACCGACCGCGAGCTGGACACCAAGGTCCGCAAGCCCGCCGACGCCGCCCGCTACCAGGCCGAGCAGGAGGCGGAGGCCCGCCGCATCGCCCAGGTCAAGGAGGCCGAGGCGGACGCGGAGCGCTCGCGCCTGACCGGTCAGGGTGAGAAGCTCCACCGTTCGGCGCTGGCCGACGCGGTGCGCATCGAGGGTGAGGCCGAGGCCGCGTCGATCGCCGCCAAGGGTGCGGCGGAGGCGGAGGCCATGCAGAAGAAGGCCGACGCGTTCGCTCAGTACGGTGACGCGGCCGTCCTCCAGATGCTGGTCGAGGTCCTCCCGGACGTCGTCGCGAAGGCGTCCGAGCCGCTGAGCGCCATCGACAAGATGACGGTCATCTCGACGGACGGCGCGAGCCAGCTGGCCCGTACGGTCACCGACAACGTCGCCCAGGGTGTGGAGCTGCTCAGCTCCACGACGGGCGTCGACGTCGCCGCCCTGCTGGAGAACCTCAAGAACCGCACGGGCGGCCCGGCGACCGAGGGCGCGGAGAAGGCCGACTCCTCCGCGCCGAAGAAGGACGACAAGATCGAGATCACGGACTGACGCGCTCCCGCTTCAGCTCCCTGCCTGTGAGCTCACCTGTCCGTGAGCTCCCCTGCCTGTGAGCTCCCCTGCCCGTGAGCTCCCTGCCTGTGCCCGGCGACAAGCTGTACGTCGCCGGGCACAGGCGCGTTCCCGTGGCAGAACGGCCCTCAGTACACCGTCGCCCACATGATCGCCTGGGTGAACGCCGAACTCACGAAGAACGCTGCGGAAATCGGCCAACTCCGGCTACAGCGAGCCACCGCCCGGACGTAACGTTTTGAGCACCGCGGCCCCGGAAGCCAGCCCCGGTGCTACTGGCTCGGCCCAGCGGCCCCTGTCAGCGGCCTGCTGACAATCGGGCACTACGGGCGCTACGGGCGGCACTGCTACCGGTAGTTGACCACCGACCCGAGCCTCCGGCTCACCGACGGCCGGAAAACGCCCACCCGGAACCGCACCAGCCAACGCAGATGACGCACAACATCGTGCGAGACCCTCAGTTAGGTGCTGCGACCCCTAAGGGGGCTGCCCCATGCACGCATGACGTATACGCACACACAGAACGTAATGACATGATCACGGCACAGCAGGCGAGAGGGAGTTCGCGCCTAAACCGGCCCGAGACAGCCTCAAGTCCCCTTCCAGGGGCACGCGATCGCCCCAGACAGGGGCCGTCTGTTGAACTATCAAATTGTCGAAATCTCGATGTCGACCATCACCCCGGCTGAGACGCTGGTCAGCATGACCACGCCACTGACCGCCCGCCAACGCCTTTCGGAGCTCCACCGCTACGCGGCCGTAAGCGGCGAGGACTTCACCCACCAGAACCTCGCCTCGACCCGCACGAACCAACTGCGCTTCGCGCGCTGCTCGTTCGCGGGCGCGGATCTCCGCTACGCAACGCTGGAAGGCTGCTGGTTCAAGTTCTGCGACTTCACCGGCGCAGACCTCCGCGGAGCCTCCCTGCGCGGCGCGGTCCTGGCAGGCTGCGACCTCCGCGACGCCGATCTACGCGACACCGACCTGACGGACGTACGCCTCAGCAGCGTCAACACGGGAATCCCCCGCCTGGGCCCGACCGACGTGACAGGCGCCCGCTTCGAGGGAGCGTCACTGCGCAACATCCACGCAGAGGACGTCATCGGCTGGCCGCCGGGTCCCATGCGGAGCGAGTAGCCTTCTGAGCTTCACGCGCGTCACCGGGCACGGATGCCGCACCCCCTCAAGGGGTGATGCCGGTGATGACGACGTGAGGACCGGCATGGTGACGATCCATCAGTGGATCACGTTGCCTGCGAACCCTCCAGGGCCACCCTTGGCTTACTTCTCGTAAGGGCATATCCCGCAGTACGCTCCCGGCATGGACGCAGCAGCCGCGGTCGAGCCCGGCCCCACCCCGCCGATGAGTGACGCCTTCACGGCCGACTGCCCGGCCCGTACCGTGCTGAACCACGTGAGCAGCCGGTGGGGCGTGCTGATTCTGGCCGCGTTGCAGGACGGGCCGATGCGCTTCTACGTGCTCCGGGACCGGATCGGCGGCATCAGCGAGAAGATGCTGTCGCAGAACCTGCGCGTCTTCGTACGGGACGGGCTCATCGCCCGGGAGGTCGAGCCCACCGTGCCGCCCCAGGTGACGTACGCGCTCACCCCTCTGGGGCGCGAGCTCTCCGCCACGCTCAACGGCCTGGTGGAGTGGATCACCCACCGGATCGGCGACATCGTCGCCGCGCGCGAGCACCACGACGACCACGCCTGAGAGAACCGAATCCCGCCGGGAACCAGCCTCCCCGACCCGCCCCACCTGCGGGCTCACCTCGCCACCCTGGGCTTACCTCCAGGTCAGCCCTTACTTATCGAAAGCCCACAACCTACGGTTAGCCCGGTCGGGCCGCACGGGCCCGGAGAGGGGATGGTGGGGATCGTGGTGTCCACGGACGTGAACGGGCGGGCCGGGGCGCGGGAATGGGTCGGGCTGGCGGCGCTGGCGCTGCCCGCGATGCTCGTGATCATGGACATGAGCGTGCTGCACCTGGCGCTCCCGACGCTCAGCCAGGACCTCTCGCCCTCGGGGTCCCAACTGCTGTGGATCACCGATGTGTACGGCTTCGTCATCGCCGGTTCGATGATCACGATGGGCACTCTGGGCGACCGCATCGGCCGGCGCCGGATGCTGCTGATCGGCGCCGTGGCGTTCACCCTCGCCTCGTTGCTCGCCGCCTACGCGCCGACCGCCGGGGCGCTCATCGCGGCCCGCGCCCTCCTCGGACTGGCCGGGGCCGTCCTGGGGCCGTCCACGTTGTCCCTGATCAGCGCGATGTTCCAGGACGCGGGGCAGCGGGCCTTCGCCATCACGGTGTGGATGACCAGCTTCATGCTCGGCGGGGCGGTCGGGCCGCTGGTCGGCGGGGTGCTGCTGGAGTTCTTCTGGTGGGGGTCGGTCTTCCTCGTGGCCGTACCCGTCATGGTCTTCCTGCTGGTGGCCGGGCCGCTGGTACTGCCGGAGGTGCGCAACCCCGAGGCCGGACGGCTGGACGTGACCAGCGCGGCCCTGTCGTTGGCCGGAATCCTGCTGGTCGTGCTCGGGGTCAAGGAGTTCGCGGAGGGCGGGTCCGGGTGGGTCGCCGTGTCCGCCCTGGGGGCGGGACTGGTGAGCGGATACCTCTTTGTCGCCCGGCAGCGTCGGCTCACCGACCCGCTGCTCGACCTGAGGCTCTTCGCCGACCGCGGGTTCAGCGTCTCGCTCGGCACCCTCACGCTGACCGTGGTGTTCATGCTGGGCAGTCAGTTCCTCATCTCCCAGTACATCCAGATGGTGGTGGGCCTGGACCCGCTGGACTCCGCCATGTGGAGCCTGCCGATGGTCCTCGGCGGCACGCTCGCCATGTTCATCGCCCAGGCGGTCGCGGGGCGGGTCGGCAAGGCCGCCGTCTTCGGAGCCGGTCTCACGGTCGCCGCCATCGGGTTCGCGGTGCTGTCCCGGCTCGACGGAACGTCAGGAATCGGCCATGTCGTGGTGGGCTCAACACTGTTGTTCATCGGGCTGATGCCGGTGTCGTCCCTGGGCATCGGGATGATCGTCGACGCGGCGCCGCCCGAGCAGGCGGGTTCGGCCGCCGCGGCCGGGGAGACGACCCAGGAACTCGGCGGGGCCCTCGGCATCGCCCTCCTCGGCAGCATCCTCAACTTCGCCTACCACCGACGGATGGTGGAGGCCGTGCCCGACGGCGTACCGGACTCCTCCCGCGCCGCCGTCACCGACACCCTTCCCGGCGCCCTCGAAACGGCCGCGGGCCTGCCCGGCAGCATCGGCTCCGCCCTGGTCGGCACCGCCCGGGAAGCCTTCGCCGAAGGGGTCGCGCTGATCGCTCTCGGTGCCGTACCCGTCCTCCTCGCCCTGGCGGTCACCGCCACCGTCCTGCTGCGGAAGGTGGGCGGGGAGGGGCAACCAGGGCAGGTGTCCGTGTCGGAGCCCGGGCCCTCCTGAAGCGCGAGTAACCGGACCCGGTGCTGCCGGGCTCCCCACTCCGCACACCGCCGATCGCCAACTCCCCCTGGCCACACCGCCGGACAGCCCCGCGCCCGGAGCCGCGAATCCGGGGCGGGGGGCCACCGTCCCTGCTAGCTTCTACACGTCTGTAGAGTTTTCTTTTGTTCCGGCATTGCACCGCAACGTATGGAGATGTCATGGCCCTGTGGGATCGGATCAAGGAATCCGCTTCGTCTATGCAGACGCAGCTGGAGGCGAAGAAGAACGACCTGAAGTCCGGGGCGTTCCGGGACGCGAGCATGGCCATGTGCGCTCTGGTCGCCGCCGCCGACGGCTCGATCGACGCGTCCGAGCGTCAGCGCGTCGCCGCGCTGATCGCCAACAACGACGTCCTGAAGAACTTCCCCGCCGACGACCTTCAGCGGCGGTTCAACGACTACCTGAACAAGCTCACCGCCGACTTCGACTTCGGCAAGGTCAGCGTGCTCCAGGAGATCGCCAAGGCGAAGAAGAAGCCCGCCGAGGCGCGTGCCGTCATCCAGATCGGCATCATCATCGGCGGCGCCGACGGCGACTTCGACAAGACGGAGCAGGCCGTCGTGCGGGAGGCGTGTTTCGCGCTGGACCTGCCGCCGCACGAGTTCGACCTCTAGGCGTACGCGTCACGGGCCGGCCGGGAGCCTCACAGCTCCTTGGCCGGCCAGTCCAGCAAGCGGGCGCCGATCACCGCCGTCTGCAGGCTGTAGCGGTGCATCGGGTCCGCCGGGTCGGAGCCCGTGAGCTGGTGGATGCGTTCCAGGCGGTACGTCAGCGCCCGTACGCTCAGCGCCAGGCGACGGGCCGTCTCGGCCGCCACGCACCCTGCGTCGAAGTAGACCGCGAGCGTCTTCAGCAGCGGTTCGGCGCCGCCCCGCGCCTTCTGGAGCGGGCCCAGCTCGCTGCGGACCAGATCCGCCATCGCCTGCCGGTCCCGGGTCAGCACCGGGTAGACCAGGAGGTCGGAGGCGTACAGCACCGGGTCCTCCATCCCCATCCGGTCGGCGAGATCCAGGGCTTCCAGCGCCTCGTCGTAGGAGTGCACCACCCCGCCCGGGCCCTTGTGCGGGCGGCCGACCGCGACCTGGCCGCCGTCCGTCGCCGCGTGCGACTGCTTGGCGAAGTAGCGCAGAACGTCGGGCTGGCTGCCGGGCGCGATGCAGACGATCCGCCCGTCCTTCGTCGTCAGCAGGATCTTGCGCCCGCTGAACCGGGTCAGCAGCGCCGCCTCCACACTCCGCGGCACCGCGTCCGTCTCCGTGTACGCCTCCGGGCCCACCGCCACCGCGACCGCGTGCGCCCTCGAAAGCCGCAGGCCGAAGCGGGTGGCCCGCTCCGCGAGGTGGACCAAGTCGCTCCGCCCGTAGAGGAGATCGTCGATGAACTCCCGGCGCGCCGCCTCCTCCCGCCGGACCGTCAGGCGCTGCGCGCGCTCGAAGCCTTCCGCGAACGCGTCGACCGCCTGCTCCACCGCGGCCAGCACCGCGTCCGCCGTGGCAGGGCTGTTTCCGGCAGCCGCGCGTGGCCAGGCCTCCCGCGTCTGCGCCAGGTGCATCGTCACCAGCGCGCGCAGTTGGTGCCCCGCGTCGGCCGCTTCCCGGCCCAACGCCCGGCGCATCTCCAGCTCGTTACGCGTCAGACGGCGGCCCGTAGTGGCGACTTCGCCCAGAATGTGGGCATAGTTGCCCAGTATTTCCTCGGGAATCTTCGGCTCTGCCACGCACACTCCTTCAACCTTGCAACAGTCCTGTCATTTCACCAACGCACACCGGGTGGTGCCGGTGCCCGGCATTAGGAAAGCGTAAAGATTGCCGGAGTCCGGCAATGCGGTGGGTGGGGTCCGGATGACAGGATCAGGTCAGCAACACAACGGGGGAACACACGGGGGAGCACGGGGGACACGGGGAAAACAGGGGCCTTCCTGGACGATCCACGGGGGATTCACGGGGGATTCGGGGATCCGACGGGGGCACCTGAGGGGAACGACCCGGTTGCTGCGGCATGGTTCGCAGTGCCGCAGCGCCGGGCCCCGCCACCACCACCGGCCCAGCCCCATGACCTCCTTACGGTCGCCGGTCGTACGGTATGCAGTCGTACGGTATGTACCGGCCGGGTGATCCGCTCACGACTCCCCCGGCCGTCGGAAATCGCGCCCCGCCACCGGGCCGGCGCGCAGAACAGCAGAGGGGGTGGGACCGATGGACGAGTTCCTGAACGCGGCGCTCGGCTTCCCCGCCGTCATCTTCGGCGCGGCACTCGTGGTCGTCGTCTGCTTCTGGCTGCTCGTGCTGGCCGGTGCCGCCGATCAGCACTCCTTCGACTCGGACCTCGACTCCGGCACGGTCGGCTTCGGCGGTGTACCGGTCACGGTCTCCGTATCGCTGCTCGTCGTCGTCGCCTGGTTCGGCAGCCTGAGCGGCACGGTGCTGCTGCATCAGATCGGCGCCGCCGGGGCCACCCGCGCCGTGCTCGCCGTCGCCGTACTGATCGGCTCGCTGCTCCTCGCCTGGGGGGCCGTCCGCCTTCTCGCACACCTCTTCCGCCGGTACTTCCCGGCGGAACCTCCGCCATCGCGCAAGGACTTCGTCGGGCGCGTGTGCACCATCCGCACCGGCTCCGTCAGCGCCGTCTTCGGTCAGGCCGAGGTCGCCGCCGCCGACGGCTCGACGGCCATCGTCCAGGTCCGCCAGGCCCCCCGGGTCGCACAGCTCGCCGAACTGCACGCCGAGGAGCGCCTCGTCTCGGGCAGTACGGGACTCCTCTACGCGTACGACGAAGAGGGCGAGTTCTTCTGGGTGTCGCCGTACGACGCGGCCCTCGACCCGGGTCCGAAGGCGAAACCGGGCGAGCTGGGGCTGCCGGAGGCCACGAGCGGCTGACCCGGCGGGGTGCCTGCCCGGGTCGGGGCCCGTGCCCGGGTCTGGGTCCGCCTCCGGTCGGGTCCGCCTCCGGTCGAGGTCTCTGTCCGGCCGGGGCGTGTGCCCCTCGGGACTGGCCCCGGGCCGGTGGACGCCGTCGGTCCGTCGCGGTCCGTCGCCGGTGCGGTGGGCTGCTGTCCGTCGAAGGGCGGGGGCGGGCCGGCGGGTGGTGTGGCACCCGTCAGCCGACCAGGCTCTGGGCGGACAGTCGGTCGGCCAGTCAGCCGGTCGGTGGTCGGTCAGCCGGTCAGCGTTGCTCGGCGGGATCGGTGCCGGGGCCGGGGGCGGTGCGGGTCTCTTCGAAGGGGCTGTACGGCGGACTCTGCGGGGTCCTCCGTAGGGGCCCCGGGACAGGGACCGCGCGAGACCCTCTTCGCCCGCTGACGCGCGTCCTTCTTCTGTTCGCCTTTTCGCCCTCCTCCCTTCCGCCCACTTCTTTCTTCTTCGCCTCTCCTCACTTCCGTACTCTCCAGCCGCCAAGGACTCTTATGGATGCCATCTCCTTGGGCATCGGCGTACTCATCGCCGTTGTCCTGCTCATCGTCATCGCCATCGCCTTCGTCGTCACCCGGCTGTTCCACAAGGTCGAGCAGGGCAAGGCGCTGATCATCTCCAAGACCAAGAAGGTCGACGTCACCTTCACCGGTGCCGTCGTCCTGCCCGTGCTCCACAAGGCCGAGACGATGGACATCTCGGTGAAGACGATCGAGATCCGCCGCGCCGGGCGCGAAGGGCTCATCTGCCAGGACAACATCCGCGCCGACATCCAGATCACCTTCTTCGTCCGGGTCAACAAGACCGTCGAGGACGTCATCAAGGTCGCCCAGGCCATCGGTACGGGCCGGGCCAGCGACAAGGACGCCATCCAGCAGTTCTTCTCCGCGAAGTTCTCCGAGGCCCTCAAGACCGTCGGCAAGCAGCTCGACTTCGTCGACCTGTACACCAAGCGCGAGGAGTTCCGGGACCGGATCATCCAGGTCATCGGGACCGACCTGAACGGCTACCACCTCGACGACGCCGCGATCGACTTCCTTGAGCAGACCCCGATGTCGCAGCTCGACGGCGCCAACATCCTCGACGCCCAGGGCATCCGGAAGATCACCGAACTGACGGCGATCGAGCACGTGCGCACCAACGAGTTCCAGCGCACCGAGCAGAAGGAGATCACCCGGCAGGACGTCGACGCCCGCGAGACCATCCTGGAGCTGGAGCGCAGGCAGGCCGAGGCGGAGATCAAGCAGCGCCGCGAGGTCGAGGTCATGCGCGCCCGCGAGGAGGCGGCCACCGCCCGGGTGCAGGAGGAGGAGCGCCTCGGCGCGCAGACCGCGTTCATCAAGACCGAGGAGCAGCTCGGCATCCAGCGCGAGAACCAGGCGCGGGAGATCGCCGTCGCGCAGAAGAACCGTGAGCGCGTCCTCGCCGTCGAGAGCGAGCGCATCGAGAAGGACCGGATGCTGGAGGTCATCGGGCGCGAGCGCGAGACCGAGCTGAACCGGATCGCCGCCACCAAGGAGGTCGAGGCCGAGCGCCGCGAGGTCGCCGACGTCATCCGGGAGCGGATCGCGGTGGACCGTACGGTCGCCGAGCAGGAGGAGTCGATCCTGACCCTGCGCGCCGTCGAGGACGCCGAGCGGGCCCGTAAGTCGATCATCATCGCCGCCGAGGCGGAGGCGCAGGAGAAGCTGGTCAAGGACATCAAGGCGGCCGAGGCCGCGGAGGCCGCCTCCGCGCACCTGGCGGCCGAGCAGCTCACGCTCGCCGAGGCGCGGCTCAAGACCGCCGACCTCGACGCCCAGGCCAAGCTGCGGCTCGCGGAGGGTGTGCAGGCCGAGACGGCCGCGCCCGGTCTCGCCGCCGTACAGGTCCGGGAGGCCGAGGCGGACGTCACCGAGAAGGCCGGTCTCGCGGAGGCCGAGGCCACGACCGCGCGGCTCAAGGCGGAGGCCGAGGGCGCACGGCTCAAGGCACTCGCCGTGGCCGAGGGCACGCAAGCCCAGGCAACGGCGGACGCGGCGGTCATCGGCGAGAAGCTGAAGGCCGAGGCCGAGGGCGCGCGGCTCAAGGCGCTCGCCGTGGCCGAGGGCACGCAGGCGCAGGCGACGGCGGACGCGGCCGTCATCGGCGAGAAGCTCCAGGCTGAGGCCGCGGGGCTCGGCCGGCGGCTGGCGGCGGAGGCCGCGGGCCTCACGGAGAAGGCGGCCGCGATGGCGGCGCTGGACGAGGCCTCGCGCGGGCACGAGGAGTACCGCCTGCGGCTCGACGCGGAGAAGGAAGTCCGGCTGGCCGGTCTCGAAGTGCAGCGACAGGTTGCCGAGGCGCAGGCGACGGTCCTGGCCACGGGGCTGGAAAACGCCGACATCGACATCGTCGGCGGCGACTCGGTCTTCTTCGACCGGCTCGTCTCGTCGATCTCGCTCGGCAAGGCGGTGGACGGGTTCGTCGACAACTCGAAGACCGCGCAGACGCTGGCGGGGCCGTGGCTGGACGGTTCGTCGTCCTTCACCGATGACCTCAGCCGGGTGCTGGGGTCGGTCTCCACGGGTGATGTGCAGAATCTGACGGTGTCGGCGCTGCTGATGCGGCTGATGGGGTCGTCCGGTGCGGCCTCGGGGCAGGTCGAGCAGTTGCTGGCCGCGGCGGAGAGGCTGGGGCTGGCGGATCTGCCGGTGTCTTCGGTGGTGGGTACGAAGGTTGCTCCCGCAGGGGATGTGGTGGCCCACAACGGGGCCGGGGCCGTGGGGTAGGGCCTCCGCCACCAGCCCGTCCGGCGTTTGAGGGCGGAGCCCTTGGCGGCCCCGGGGCCGGTTCGGCTGTGTGCGTCCCACGGGGGTGGGCGCACCAGGCCTGACCTGCCCGTCGGGGGGCGGGACCGACCGGTCCGGGGTTCCGTCCTCGAACGCCGGACCGGCTGGATTTCGGGCTCGTCCCCGCACGTCAGGAGTGGGCCCACCGGCCCGAAGGTTCCGTCCTCAAACGCCGGACGGGCTGAATAGGTGCCGGACCGCTGAATAGGTGCCGGACGGGCTGTACAAGTGCCGGACCAGCAGGATCGGTGCCGGAGCAAGTCGGTCGGGGTGCCCCACGGGGGTGGGCGCCCCGGGCGGCCGGAAGAGACGAAACACGTAGGGAGCCGTACGCATGGACAGCGACATCACCGCCACCACCACCGCCACCGCGCCGCAGGACAGGCAGGGCGGGGAGGGCGATGTGGATGCCGGTGCCTACGAGGTGCTGCGGCGGCGGCTCTCCGCGCAGGCCGGGGAGCTCGTGCGGCGGGCCGAGGCGCTCAACGTGCGGCGGACCGAGGAGTTCGGCTCGACCGAGCTGCGGCTCCTGGCCACCGAGCAGGTCCGCACCGAGCACGCCTCCGTGCCCCGCGACCTCATCGCCATCGGCGGGCAGTTGCTCTTCGGCTTCGAGCGGGGGCCGGGGGCCCGGGGTGAGGCCGGGGTCGACGACGTACTCCTCGTACGGGATGCCGAAGAGGGCGACGACACCGACCCGCCGCCCCACACCACCCTCCTTGACGACGAGGGCTTCCGGCGCGAGTTCTCCTCGCTCCACCGCTACTTCCGCGATGCCCGCCTCCTGCGCCTGCGCCGCGTCAACGGCAAGCTGCTGGCCGTCTTCCGTACGGGTGAGAACGCCGAGGACATCCGCGTCCTGCGCTGGGCCCTCGGCGCGGACGGGTCGCCCGGGGCCTTCCTCGACGCGCAGGGCGAGCGCGACCATGTCTTCCCGCCCTCGCACGACTTCGACTGGACCGTCGCCGGGCGCGACGCACATGTTCCGGGGCGTCACCCGCACATCGCCATCGGCAAGGGCGGCGGGCTTTTCGTCGACACGCTCGGCGGGACGCTCACCGTCAAGGTCACCGACGACACCGAGTCGCCGGACGGGATCTACGAGGAGCCCGTCGACGAGCCGTTGCAGTCGCTGGCCGACGCCGATGTCGAGTACGCGGAGGTCGGACCGCTGGTCCTGCTGCGCGTGCGGCCGTACAAGGAGAAGAGTTGGCGGTATCTCGTCTTCAACTCGCTGCTCTCCAGCGTCCAGCGGCTCGACGGTATCGGTCCCGCCTGCCACCGGCTCCCGGAGGACCAGGGGATCATCTTCCCCGGCGGCTACTACCTGACCACCGGAACCGCCAAGACCTTTGACACGGCGGAGGAGTTGACCGAGCCGGTCTTCGAGGGCGCGGTGCGCTCGCCCAACGGGGAGGACGTGCTGTACGTCTTCCGCTCCCGTGACGGTGTGCGGAGTCTCCTCCTTCCCTACAACCTGATCCGCCAGGAGGTCGCCACCCCGCTCACCGGACGTGGCCACGCCCTCCTGGAGGACGGCACGTTGATCCTGCTCCGGGACAACCCGGACGGCCCGGGCGTTCCGGCGCGGGTGCACCCGTTGCAGCGCTGGCAGACGCCGTACGTCTCCGACACCTACGCCGCCGCCCGCCCGGCCGGGACCGGGCCGCTCGCCCGGACCGGCAACGCCGACCTCGTACGCGGGATCTCCGACTGCCTCGCCCTGGCCCACGGCGTACGGGACATGACGCCGACGACCGCCGTGTACGGGCAGCTCGCCGCCGACTGCGCCCGCGCCCAGGACCGGTACCACTGGCTCTCCGATCCCGAACTGGGCGCACTGGCCAAGCCGTTGGGGGAGCTGCGGACCACCGCACAGCAGGTGCTGTCCGAGTTCACCGCCGTACAGGAGCTGACTCAGCGGGCCGGTGAGGCGCTGGAGGAGACCACCGCACGCATCACCGCGCTGGTGCGGCGGGTGCGCGGGGAGGTGCCGGGGTCGGCCGCCGCGTGGGTGGAGCGGCTGACCGAACTGCGGCAGGCGCACGGGCACTTGGCGACGATCGGTGAGATGCGGTACGCCGATGCCGAGCGGATCGCGGAGCTGTCGGCCCGGACCGAGGACGACATCGCCTCCGCCGCTCAGCGGGCCGTGTCGTTCCTCGCCCGGGAGGACGCCTTCGACGGGTATCACGAGGACATCGCCGGGCTCGTCGAGGACGCGGGTGCGCTCGCGACTGTCCGGGACGCCTCCGCCGTGACCGACCGGCTGGCCGCGATGACGGACGGACTCGCCACCGTCACGGATGTGGTGGCCGGTCTTGAGATCGGTGACGCGACTGTCCGTACGTCGATCCTGGAGCGGATCGCGGAGGTGCTGGGCGGCGCCAACCGGGCCCGCGCCACGCTGGAGGCGCGGCGGCGGGAGCTGCTGTCGAAGGAGGGGCGGGCCGAGTTCGCCGCCGAGTTCGCGCTGCTCGGACAGGCGGTGACGGGGGCGCTGGCCGCCGCCGATTCACCGGAGGCGTGTGACGACCAACTCGCGCGGCTGCTGCTCCAGTTGGAGAACCTGGAGTCGCGGTTCGCGGAGTTCGACGACTTCCTCGCGGAGCTGGCCGAGCGCCGGAGCGAGGTGTACGACGCGTTCTCGGCCCGTAAGCAGACGCTCCAGGACGAGCGGGCGCGGCGGGCCGAGCGGCTGGCCGGGTCGGCTCAGCGGGTGCTGGAGACCATCGGCCGACGTGTGGCCGCGCTCGCGGACCTGGACGCCGTCCACACGTACTTCGCCTCCGACCCGATGGTCGCCAAGGTTCGGCGGACCGCCGACGAGTTGCGCGAACTGGGCGATCCCGTACGGGCGGAGGAGCTGGACGGGCGGCTGAAGGCGGCCCGTCAGGAGGCCGGGCGGGCGCTGCGGGACCGCAGCGAGCTGTACGCGGACGGCGGCTCCGTCATCAAGCTGGGGCGGCACCGGTTCGCCGTCAACACCCAGCCGTTCGACCTGACCCTGGTGCCTGCCGGGGAGCGCCTGGCCTTCGCGCTGACCGGGACCGACTACCGGGCCCCGGTCACCGACCCGGCCTTCGAGGCGACCCGCCCGTACTGGGAGCAGCCGCTGCCCTCGGAGTCGGCGGCCGTCTACCGCGGCGAGTACCTGGCCGCCCGGCTTCTGGAGGAGCGGGGCGCCGGGCACCTCGCCGCCCTGGCCGCTGACGAACTGGCTCTGCTCGTACGGGAGTCGGCGGCGGAATCGTACGACGAGGGGTACACCCGGGGCGTCCACGACGAGGACGCCACCGCCATCCTGCGCGCCCTGCTGCGCCTGCACGCGGACGCGGGGCTGCTGCGCCACGAGCCCGCCGTCCGGGCCGCCGCCCAACTCTTCTGGGCGTACGGGACCGGGGAAGAGCTGCGCACCTCCTGGACCCGGCGGGCCGTCTCGCTGGCCCGCGCCCGCGACACGTTCGGGCTGGCCCCGGCCATCGCGGTGCTCCAGGAGGAGTGGGCGGCGGAGATCAGCGGCTTCAACGGTGACGTGCGGGCCGACGCCGTATCCGCTTACCTCTTCGAGGAGTTGACCAGCGGGCCCGCCGGGTTCGTCGTGGGCGCCACGATCCGCTCCTTCCTGGACGCCTTCCACCGGGCCGCCGGGCCGGGCGCGTACGCGGACGACCTCGCCGCCCTCGGGGACGACCTGGCCGCCCGGAAGCAGCTCGTGGAGGGCTGGCTGACCCCGTACGCGGAGGCCTCCGGCGCCGCCCCCACGGAGGGCGACCTGGCGGAGGCCGTGGCGGTGGAGCTCTGCCCGGAGCTGGAGCGGTACGGGTGCGACGCGCCGCTCACGGAGCGGGTGGACGGCCTCCTCGGGGACCACCCGCGCATCGGGAGCGGCGGAGCCCTCACCGTACGGATCGATGAACTCCTGGCCCGTACAGGCGAGTTCCGCACCCGGACCGTGCCCGCCTTCCGGGCCTACCAGCGGCTGCGCACCTCCCTGGTGAACGCCGAGCGCGGGCGGCTGCGGCTGGACGACCACCGGCCGCGCGTGATGTCGGCGTTCGTCCGCAACCGGCTGCTGGACGAGGTGTACCTGCCGCTGATCGGCGACAGCCTCGCCAAGCAGCTCGGCACCGCCGACGCCGACCGGCGCACCGACTCGCAGGGCCTCCTCCTGCTCGTCTCGCCGCCCGGCTACGGCAAGACGACGCTGATGGAGTACGTCGCGGACCGGCTCGGGATGGTCCTGGTCAAGATCAGCGGGCCGAACCTGGGGCACGATGTCACCTCGCTCGACCCCGCCCAGGCACCCAGCGCGACCGCCCGGCAGGAGATCGAGAAGATCAACTTCGCGCTGGAGGCGGGCAACAACACGCTGCTGTATCTGGACGACATCCAGCACACCTCGCCCGAACTCCTGCAGAAATTCATCCCGTTGTGCGATGCCACCCGCCGCATCGAGGGCGTACGGGACGGTGAGCCGCGCAGCTACGACCTGCGGGGGAAGCGGTTCGCGGTCTGCATGGCGGGCAACCCGTACACGGAGTCCGGCGAGCAGTTCCGCATCCCGGACATGCTGGCCAACCGGGCCGACGTGTGGAACCTCGGTGAGGTGCTGAGCGGGCGCGAGGACGTCTTCGCGCTGAGCTTTGTGGAGAACGCGCTGACCGCCAACCCGGTCCTCGCCCCGCTCGCCGCCCGCTCGCGCGACGACCTGGCGCTGCTGGTGCGGCTGGCCGGTGGCAGCGATCCGGCGGCCCGTGCCGAGCACCTGGAACACCCGTACTCGGCAGCCGAGTTGGATGCCATCCTCGCCGTACTGCGCCATCTGCTCACCGCCCGGGACACCGTCCTCGCGGTGAACGCGGCGTACATCGCCTCCGCCGCGCAGACGGACGCGACGCGCACGGAGCCGCCGTTCCGGCTGCAGGGTTCGTACCGCAACATGAACAAGATCGCGGAGCGGATCGTGCCCGTCATGAACGACGCCGAGCTCTCCGCCGTCGTCGACGACCACTACGCGGGCGAGGCCCAGACGCTCACCACGGGCGCCGAGGCCAACCTGCTGAAGCTGGCCGCCCTGCGGGGCACACTCACCACCGAGCAGGCCGGGCGATGGGCGGCGATCACCTCGTCCTACGTCCGCACGCAGGCGCTCGGCGGGCCGGACGGCGACCCGATGACCCGGGCCGTGGCCGCGCTCGGGCTGCTCGCGGACCGGATCGCGGCGGTGGAGACGGCGATCCAGCGGGCGGCGGATCCGCGCCATCTGCTGGCGGGGCCGCCGCGTCACCCAAGTGCCGCGAACCCGGCCGCCGTACCGGCAGCACCGCCGAACCACCAAGGGGCCGCGCACCCTGCCCCCGTACCGGCAGCACCGGAGAATCAGCCACTGGGCGAACAGAACCGGCCGGTCCACCCGAACCACCGTGCGAAGATCACAAACACTCCACACTGATCGGGAAGACCGAGCCGGAAGGATGACGGCATGCTGGGTTTCGTGTCCCCACTTCCTCAGCAGCCAGGACGCCCGCAGCCAGGGCGTCCGCCGTCCACCGGCCACATGATCGTCTGCGGCGACGACGCGCTGGCTCGCCGACTCGCCGTGGAGCTCCGCTTCGTCTACGGGGAACGGGTCACCCTGCTCCTCCCGCCCGGCCGCGACGCCAACAGCCCGGAGACACCGCTGACCCAACGGGGGCGCGCGGCGGCCCTGTTCGGCCGGATGTCGGCGGCGATGAACCGGACGGCGGGGAACGGGAACGGCTCTACGGGCGGGGGGAGCAGCGACACCAACGCCGGAGTCGAGGCCGTCCGGATCATGGAGGCGCCCGAGCCCTCCGACGACGTACTGGAGGAGGCGGGCGTCGACCGGGCGGCCGCCCTCGCGCTCGTCTACGACGACGACGAACGCAACATCCGCGCCGCCCTCACCGCCCGCCGCCTCAACCCCCGTCTACGGCTGGTGATCCGGCTCTACAACCGCAAACTCGGGCTCCACCTGGAGGAGTTGCTCGACCAGGCGGCGGCCGTCGCCATGCCCGGCATCGACCCGGCGACGCTCGACGCCTCCACCACCGTCCTCTCCGACGCCGACACCGCGGCCCCCGCACTCGCCGCCACCGCGCTCACCGGCAGCAGCAAGGTCATCCAGGCCGAGGGGCTGCTCCTGCGCGCCGCCGAACGCCCGCCGCCGGGGGAGGGAGAGACCGCCGACCCGGGGCTCTGCACCCTCGCCCTGCTCTCCTCCACCACCAACGACCCGGCGGGCGCGGAGGGTTCGGACAGCAGCGGCGACGAGGGGCCCGAACTCCTGCCGGACGACCGGTCCGTGGCCGCCGCGACCGGGCGCGGGACCGTCGTCCTGGAGGCGATCAGCCGCGCCGACCCGGACCGCCCCGCGACCCGGATGGGGGGCAGGGGAGCCCCGCTCGCCCAGGTCTTCTCCCGTCGGCTGCGCTGGTCGGCCCTGGGGTTCGTGCTGGCGGCGGTCGCCCTGGTGATCGTCTCGGTGCTCACCACCGAGGACACCCTGCTGCACTCCGCCTACCTCATCCTGCTCGACCTGCTGAGCATGAACGACCCGTCGGAGGACGGCTCGACGGCCCGGAAGATCATCCAGATCTTCTCCGGTGTCGCCGGAATCCTCCTGCTCCCGCTGCTGATCGCCGCCGTCCTGGAGGCGTTCGGCACCCTGCGCACCGCCTCCTCGCTGCGCCGCCCGCCGCGCGGTCTGTCGGGCCACGTAGTGCTGCTGGGGCTCGGCAAGATCGGTACGCGTGTCCTCGTACGCCTCCGTGAACTCGACATCCCCGTGGTCGTCGTGGAGGAGGACCCCGAGGCGCGGGGCATCCCGCTGGCCCGCTCCATGCACGTACCGACCGTCCTCGGTGACGTCACCCAGGAGGGCGTCCTCGAAGCCGCCAAGATCCGCCGCGCCCACGCCCTCCTCGCGCTCACCAGCATCGACACGACGAACCTGGAGGCGACGCTGTACGCGCGGTCGGTGAAGCCGGACCTGAGGGTGGCGCTGCGGCTGTACGACGACGAGTTCGCCACCGCCGTCTACCGCACCCTGCGCACCGCGCACCCCCAGGCCCTGACCCGCTCCCGGTCCGTCTCCCACCTCGCCGCGCCCTCCTTCGCGGTCGCCATGATGGGCCGCCAGATCCTGGGCGCGGTCCCGGTCGAGCGGAAGGTGATGCTCTTCGCGGCCCTGGAGGTGGGGGGCCATCCGCAGTTGGAGGGGCGCACGGTGGAGCAGGCGTTCCGGGCGGGCGCGTGGCGGGTCCTGGCCATCGACGCGACCCCGCCCGCCGACCGCAACCCGGACCTCGCGGCGCTGCCCCCGTACCCCCCGGACGGCGGCACTCCGCCGCCCTCCGGCCTGGTCTGGGACCTGCATCCCGGGTACGTACTGCGGGCCCAGGACCGGGTGGTGATCGCGGCCACCCGGCGGGGGCTGGCGGAGCTGCTGCGCCGACAGCGGACGGTGCTGCCGAGGCAGTAAGTCTTGTAGGTCCCGTAGCTCCTGCGGGGCTTGCGAGGGCCTTTTTGGGAGTGCCTACCGGATCGTGCCCATCGCCTCCCGCACCTCGTCCAGCGTGGCCTCCGCGAGCGCGTTCGCGCGCTCATTGCCCGCGCGCAGGACGGACCGTACGTACGTGAGGTCCGCCGCGTACTCCGCCCGCCGGGCCCGGAAGGGGGCCAGGTGGCTGTTGACCGCGTCGGTCACCGTCCGCTTGAGAGCAGCCGCGCCGCCGTCGCCGATCTCCGCCGCGACCTCGTGCGGGTCCCGCTCCAGGCAGAGGGCGGCCAGCAGGACGAGGGAGGAGACGCCGGGGCGGGTGTCGGGGTCGTAGGTGATGTGCCGGTCGGCGTCCGTGGTCGCGCCCTTGATCAGGCGGGCCGTCTCGTCGGCGGTGGCGCCGAGCGGGATCGAGTTGGCGCGGCTCTTGCTCATCTTGGTGCCGTCGGTGCCGAGGAGCAGGGGGGCGGCGGAGAGCAGGGCGTCCGGTTCCGGGAAGACGTTCCCGTACCGCTCGTTGAAGCGGCGGGCGACCGTCCGGGTGATTTCGAGGTGGGGCAGCTGGTCCTGGCCCACGGGGACCACGTTGCCCTTGCAGAAGAGGATGTCGGCCGCCTGGTGGACCGGGTAGGTGTACATCAGCCCGCTCACCGCCGACTGCCGGGAGTGCGCGATCTCGTCCTTCACCGTGGGGTTGCGGCCCAGCTCCGCGACGGAGACGAGGCTGAGGAAGGGCAGCAGGAGCTGGTTGAGCGCGGGGACGGCGCTGTGGGTGAAGACGGTGGACCGGGCGGGGTCGATACCGAGGGCCAGATAGTCCAGGAGCAGCCCGTCGGTGTACTCCTGGAGCCGCTCGGCGGTGTCCCGGTCGGTGAGGACCTGGTAGTCGGCGATCAGGACGAAGACCTCCACGCCGAGGTCCTGGAGGCGGACCCGGTTGCGCAGGGTGCCGAAGTAGTGGCCGAGGTGGAGGGGGCCGGTGGGGCGGTCGCCGGTGAGGACCCGGAAGCGGCCGGGGTCCTGGGCGATGAGGTGCTCCAGCTCGGCGCTGCGGAGTTCGGCGGGGGCCGTGGGCCGGGTGGGGGTGACGGTGGTGATGGTCATGGCGGGGTCTCCTCGCGGGGGTGGTGGGTGCGTGGAGGACGGCCCGAGCGGTGGGGGGCTGCCGGTGAGGGCTACCTGTGGGGGCTGCGAAGCCCCCGTCCCCGTACATCGTGCCTATAAGAAGGCAGCGAAAAAGGGCCGTCCATGATGAACGGCCCTGAGTTCCGTGCAGACAGTCGCTGCGGCCGCTCCCTAGGAGGAGCGCCACCAGTTTCGGCACGGTACGGAGGTCATGCGGTCAGTGTAGCGGCCATGGGTTCTGCGCGGCGGCTATTTGTCCGCGTGCCCGCCTACGTAGAAGAGGATCCAGATGAAGCCCGCGAAGAGGTGCGTGGCGAAGACGTAGACGAAGACGCGCAGGGCGACGCCCCGCGCCTTCCAGCTCTCGCTGTCACTGCCGCTCTCGCTGCCGCTGCCGCTGTCCTTCGCGCTCATGGTCCCCGCCTCTCTCGCTCACTGCTGTTTCCGCGCCCGTCACTTCTGTACCTGTGCGGGCGGCGGCCCCAACAGCGTACGCCGGGCCCGGACCGGCACCGGAGGAATGTGACGACATGCACCATTGACCCCCTTCCGCTCTACTGAGCTTTCATGAGCACCCTCCCGTTCGACGACACGACCGACTTCACGAACGCCGACCGCGGTTTCGTCACCGCGCTCGACCCCGCCGTGATCACCGCGGCCGACGGCCGGGTGGTCTGGGACAACGACGGCTACGCCTTCCTCGACGCGGAGTGCCCCGGCACCGCCCACCCCAGCCTCTGGCGGCAGGCCCAGCTCTGTGCCCGGCAGGGGCTGTACGAGGTCACCGAGGGCATCTACCAGGTGCGCGGGCTCGACCTGTCGAACATGACCCTGGTCGAGGGCGAGCGCGGGGTCGTCGTCATCGATCCGCTGATCTCGGCCGAGACGGCCGCCGCCGCGCTGGCGCTCTACCGGGGCCACCGCGGCGACCGGCCCGTCACGACGCTGATCTACACCCACTCGCACGGCGACCACTTCGGCGGCGCGCGCGGGGTGCTGCCCCCGGGCACGGAAGAGGGCGTTCCGGTCCTCGCGCCCGCCGGGTTCCTGGAGCACGCCGTCAGCGAGAACGTCTACGCGGGCAACGCCATGACGCGACGGGCCATGTACATGTACGGCGACAGCCTGCCGAAGGCCCCCGACGGACAGATCGGCGCCGGGCTCGGCATGACCACCTCCACCGGCACGCTGACGCTGATCCCGCCGACCGTGGACATCACGCACACGGGCCAGGAGGAGGTGCTCGACGGCGTACGGATCGTCTTCCAGCTCACCCCGGGCACCGAGGCTCCGGCCGAGATGAACTTCCTCTTCCCGGACCACCGCGCGCTCTGCCTGGCCGAGAACGCCACGCACAACATGCACAACATCGTGACCCTGCGCGGGGCCGTCGTCCGGGACGCGCGCATCTGGTCGCGCTATCTGGACGAGGCCATCGAGCTGTTCGGCGACGCGACGGACGTCGCCTTCGCGTCACACCACTGGCCCACCTGGGGCCGGGGGAACGTGACGGAGTTCCTCGCCACCCAGCGCGACCTGTACGCGTACCTCCATGACCAGACCCTGCGCCTGCTCAACGCCGGACTGACCGGGCCCGAGATCGCGGAGGTGGTCGAGCTGCCGCCCGCGCTGGAGAAGTGCTGGCATGTACGCGGCTACTACGGATCGCTCAGTCACAACGTCAAGGCGGTCTACCAGCGCTATCTGGGCTGGTTCGACGGCAACCCGGCGCATCTGTGGGAGCACCCGCCGGTGGAGTCGGCCGTCCGGTACGTCGACTGCATGGGAGGCGCCGACGCCGTGATCGCGAAGGCGCGCGAGTACGCCGGGGCGGGCGATCTGCGGTTCGCCGCGACCCTGCTGAACCACGCCGTCTTCGCCGACGCCTCGAACGCGGCGGCCCGCGCGGAGCTGGCCGGGGTCTACCGCAAGCTGGGCCACGGCGCGGAGAACGGGCCCTGGCGCAACTTCTACCTGATGGGTGCCAAGGAGCTGGACGAGGGCGCGGGCACCGTCGCGCTGGACCCGGCGAACCCCGAGCTGGCGATGGCGCTGACCGTGGAGCAGCTCATCGACTCGCTCGCCGTACGGGTCGACGGGCCGCGCGCCTGGGACAAGGAGCTGGTGATCGATCTCGTGATCACCGATGCGTCCCCGTCTCCGTCTCCATTCCCGTCTCCGTCCCCGTCTCCGTCTCCGTCTTCGTCTTCGTCACGGCACCGGCTCACGCTGCGCAACGGGGCCCTGACCCACCGCACGGCCGGCCCGGGGGCCGGATCCTGGGCCCCGGCGGGGCTGACCCTCACCCTCACCAAGCCGCAGCTGCTCTCCGTCCTGGCGGGCGAGGGGCTGGCCGGGATCGAGCAGAGCGGGGACGCCTCCCTGCTCGGTGAGCTCGTCGCCGTACTCGCGGAACCGGACACATCGTTCCCGATCGTGACGCCGTGAGCGGTGAAGTTGCTGGTCAGGGTGGCGGCTGAGGCGGGGAATAGGTGCCGGGGGTGACCCGTTGTAAGGTGTAGTTCAACGTTCAACCAATTGCCCCGCAAGGGCTACACCGACCACGCGGACCACTCAGGAGGCGGGCGCCATGCAGTTCGGGATCTTCACCGTCGGAGACGTCACCACCGACCCGACCACCGGCCGGACGCCGACCGAGAACGAGCGGATCAAGGCGACCCTGGCCATCGCGCAGAAGGCCGAGGAGGTCGGCCTGGACGTCTTCGCGACCGGCGAGCACCACAACCCGCCGTTCGTCCCGTCCTCCCCGACGACGACCCTCGGCTACATCGCGGCCCGCACCGAGAACCTGATCCTGTCCACGTCCACCACCCTGATCACCACCAACGACCCGGTGAAGATCGCCGAGGACTACGCCACCCTCCAGCACCTCGCGGACGGCCGTGTCGACCTGATGATGGGCCGGGGCAACACCGGGCCGGTCTACCCGTGGTTCGGCAAGGACATCCGCCAGGGCATCCCGATGGCCATCGAGAACTACGCCCTGCTGCACCGGCTGTGGCGCGAGGACGTCGTGGACTGGGAGGGCAAGTTCCGTACGCCGCTCCAGTCGTTCACCGCCACCCCGCGTCCGCTGGACGGGGTCCCCCCGTTCGTCTGGCACGGCTCCATCCGCTCCCCGGAGATCGCGGAACAGGCCGCCTACTACGGTGACGGGTTCTTCCACAACAACATCTTCTGGCCCATGGAGCACACGAAGAAAATGGTGTCCCTCTATAGGCGCCGTTACGCCCACTACGGTCACGGCACCGCCGAACAGGCCATCGTCGGGCTCGGCGGCCAGGTGTTCATGCGGAAGAACTCGCAGGACGCGGTACGGGAGTTCCGCCCGTACTTCGACAACGCGCCGGTCTACGGCCACGGCCCGTCGCTGGAGGACTTCACCCGCGAGACCCCGCTGACCGTGGGCTCCCCGCAGGAGGTCATCGAGCGGACGCTGACGTTCCGGGACGCGGTCGGCGACTACCAGCGGCAGCTCTTCCTGATGGACCACGCGGGGCTCCCACTGAAGACGGTCCTGGAGCAGCTCGACATCCTCGGCGAGGAGGTCGTGCCCGTGCTGCGCAAGGAGTTCGCCAACCTGCGACCGGCCGGAGTGCCGGAATCCGCACCCGTCCACCCGGCGGTCACCGCCGCCCGTGCCGCTCGAAAGGAGAGCTGACCTCCATGTTCGCCACCACCCCCCTGCGCATCGTGGCCGTCTCGGCCGGGCTCGGCCAGCCGTCCTCCACCCGGCTGCTGGCCGACCGGCTGGCCACCGCCGCCCGCGAGCGCCTCGCGGCCGAGCAGGACCGGAACGTCGAGGTCCAGGTCATCGAGCTCCGCGACCTCGCCGTGGACATCGCCCACCACCTGGTCAGCGGCTTCCCGCCGGCCGCGCTGCGGGAGGCGATCGACGCGGTGACGGAGGCGGACGGGCTGATCGCCGTGACGCCGGTGTTCACCGCCTCGTACAGCGGTCTGTTCAAGTCCTTCTTCGACCTGATCGACAACACCGCGCTGACCGGCAAGCCCGTCGTGATCGCCGCGACGGGCGGCACGGCCCGCCACTCGCTGGTCCTGGAGCACGCGCTGCGGCCGCTCTTCGCCTACCTGCGGGCCGTCACCGTACCGACGTCCGTCTACGCCGCGTCCGAGGACTGGGGCTCCTCCGGTGACGAGTACACCGAGGGGCTGCCGTCCCGCATCCGGCGCGCGGGCGGCGAGCTGGCCTCGGCGGTGCTGGGCCGCACGGTCTCCGGGGCCTCCCGAGCGCCCGGCCCGGACGACGGGGAGGACGCGGTCGTCCCCTTCGCCCAGCAGCTCGCGGACCTGCGGCTGGACTGAGCCGGTCCGATTGTCCGTTTGATTACAGTGAGACCGGATGCTGTAACGCATCTGTTCCGAGCCGGACCGAGCTGGAGGCAGATATGGGCAGGATCGTCGTGGGCGTTGACGGGTCCGATCCTTCGATCAAGGCACTGCACTGGGCCGTACGACAGGCCGAGCTGACCGGTGACACCGTGGAGGCCGTGAACAGCTGGGAGTACCCCGCGACCAGCTGGGCCTCGATGATGCCGGGCCTGCCGGAGGACTTCGACCCGCAGGCGCTGGCCGCCGTCTCGCTGAACGAGGCGCTGGAGGAGGCCCTCGGCGCCGAAGGAGCGGCCGCGGTCAGCAAGATCGTGGTCATCGGCAACCCCGCCCAGACCCTGCTGGACCGGGCCAGGGGCGCCAACCTGCTCGTCGTGGGCGCGCGCGGCCGCAGCGGTTTCAAGGCGACCCTGCTCGGCTCGGTCAGCCTCCATGTCACGCAGCACGCGCCCTGCCCGGTGACGGTGGTACGCGGCTGAGGGGGTGGCCTCGCTCGGTGAGCCGGGGTCCTGCGCTCAGTGAGCCGGGGTCCTGCGCTCAGTGAGCCGGGGTCCTTCGCACCGTGAGCCGGGGCCCCTCGCTCCGGGCGTCGGCCGATGGCCGGCAAAAGCGGGGGCCGTTGTCAGTGGGGCCTCCTATCGTGTGGTCATGACCCCTGCTCTGTTCGGGCGCGACCATCCCGCAGGCGTCCTCCGCTCGGAGATCGTCCGGGCCACGGACAGCCACGGCGGCCTCGTGCTGGTGACGGGCGAGGCCGGGATCGGGAAGACCACGCTCGTCACCGACGCGGCGCACGAGGCACGGCGGCGCGGGGCCCTGGTGGTCGGCGGTTCCTGCTGGGACTCCGACAGCACCCCCGGCTACTGGCCCTGGGTGCAGGTGCTGCGCGGCCTGCGCCGCTCCGCCTCGGCGGCGGAGTGGGCGGCGGCCCAGGAGGCGTCGGACGGACGGCTCGGCATCCTGCTCGGCGACCCCGGGAGCGGCGGCGCGGGCTCCGGCCCGGAAGGCGCCGACGGTACGGACGCGGGGCCCGGCGCGGACGGCGCGGAGGCGTTCGGTCTGTACGACGCGGTGACCACCGCCCTCGTCACCGTCTCCCAGGGACGCCCGCTGGTGGTGGTCCTGGACGACCTCCACAGCGCCGACCCGGCCTCGCTCCGGCTGCTCGAATTCGCCGCCCAGCACGCCTGGTTCGAGCGGCTGCTGCTGATCGGCACCTACCGGGACGTCGAGGTGGAGGCCACCGGCCACCCGCTCCAGCAGCTCATCCTCCCCCTCGTCTCGCGCGCCTCGGCCACGCTCACGCTGACCGGTCTCGACCGCGACCAGGTGGGGGCGCTGATGGCCGTGACCACGGGCCGCGAGCCCGCACCGCACCTGGTGGACGAGGTCCACCGGCGTACCGGCGGCAACCCGTTCTTCGTCGAGCAGACGGCCCGGCTCTGGCACAGCGGCAGCCCCGTGTCCACCATCCCGCCGGGGGTGCGGGAGGCGGTCCGGCAGCGGCTGAGCCTGCTGCCCGAGGCGGTCGTCTCGCTGCTGACCACCGCCGCCGTGCTGGGCCGGGAGTTCCGCCGACAGGTGCTGGCCGCGGTGCACGGCTCACCGGTCCCGCAGGTGGAGCGGCTGTTGGAGTCGGCGATCGTCGCGCGGGTCGTGGTCCCGCGCCCCTCCGGGAGTTACGCGTTCGCCCACGACCTGCTGCGCGAGACGCTGTACGCCTCCCTGGGCGACGCCGACACCCGCCGCCGCCACGCCGATGCCGTACGGGCGCTGGAGGCGCACGGCGGCCTCGACGACGCGGTGCGGCCCGGGAGCCTCGCCCGCCACGCCCATCTGGCCGGGGCCGAGCTGGATCGCGGCCGCCGGATCGACCTGCTGCTCGCGGCCGCCGAGGACGCCTCGGGGCGGCTGGCCGACGAGGAGGCCATCGGCCACTACCGCCGGGCCCTCGCGGTGGCGTCGGGGGAGGAGGGCCCGGAGTCGGCCGGGGAGCCGGGCGGCGCTTCGGCGCAGGGCACCTCGGCGCAGGCCGTGCCGCCCCCCGATCACCGTCGGACCGTGCTGATCTGCCTCGACCTGGGCGAACAACTGCGGTACGCCGGGGAGACGGCCGAGGGGAACCGCCTGCTGGACCGGGCGGTGAATCTGGCGCGGGAGCTGGACGAGCCCGAGCTGATGGCCCGGGTGGCGATCACCCTGTACCGACAGCGTGTCCTGGGCGACGGTGGCCCGTTCGCGGTGACGTTCCTGGGCGAGGTCCATCGCAGGGTCACCGGGAAGGACGGGCAGGACAGCCTCTCCGCCGACCGGCTCGCACAGGAGCTGGCCATCCACATCATGGCGCTGGCCCGCAGCGGCTCGGACGACGAGGCCCTCGCCTTCGCCCTCTGGGCGCGCCACGACTCCGTATGGGGACTCGGCTCGGCGGTGGAACGGCTGGGGCTGACCGACGAGATGGCCGTCATCGGCCGGCGCGTCCGGAACCTGGACATGGAGCTGCACGCCACCTCCATGCGGTGGGTCGCCCTGCTGGAGCTGGGCGACCCGGCCTTCATCGACCAGTACCACCTCTTCATCCGGGCCGCCGAGAGCTCGGAGCTCCCCCGGTTCGTCCAGGCGATCGTCGTCGACAGCAGCCTGATCGCTTCCCTCCAGGGCCGGTTCGCCGAAGCGGCGGAGGCTCTCCAGGACGAGTCCCTGGAGGGCAACGACCACGAGTCGTTCAGCTTCATGGCAGGCCATCTGCGCTGGTCCCTGCACCTGCTCCGGGGGCACTACGCGGAGGCCGAGAAGGCCCTCGCCACGCTGCCGGGCAACCGGCATCCGCACCCCGGGCTGCTGGAGGCGCTCACCGCCGTGGAACAGGGCGACGCGGCCCCCGCGCTGCGCCTGATCGCCGAGCAGTCGGACCGCCCCGCTCCCTACTCCCGCGCGTTCATGCCGCTCTGGCTCCGGCTGCTGGCCCAGACGGCCGCGGCCACCGGCGACCGGCGGCTGATCACCCGCGCGGAGGACGAGCTCACCCCCTACACGGGCCAGTGGGTCGTCTCGCTGTACGGGTGCGACATCGGCGGCCCCGTCGACCTCTGGCTCGGGATGCTCGCCGCCGCCCGTGACGACCTGGACACGGCGGTGGCCACCCTCACCGAGGCCGCCGCCTCCGCCGCCCGCCTCGGCGCCCGCCCCTGGGCCGTACGCTCCCGACTGCGCCTGGCCCGCGCCCTGCTCGCCCGCGCGGAGCCGGGCGACGCGGACCGGGCCCGCCAACTCCTGTCCGAAGGGGAGCGCGAGGCGGCCGGACTGGGTCTGCACCACCTGGCCTCCGAAGCGGCCGCCCTCCGCACACCCGGGCCGCCTGCGGATCACGGGGTCACCGCTCCGGAGCCCGCGCCCCCTGCCGCCCCCGGCACCGGCCCCGCCGCCCCGGTCGTCACCGGCTCCGCCCCCGCCCCGGCCGCCGCCGAGTTCCGTCGCGACGGGCCGGTGTGGCAGTTGCGCTGGGGCGGGCGGACCGTGCACGTCCCGGACGCCAAGGGGCTGCGGGACCTGCACAGCCTGCTGGGGCTGCCCGGGGCCGACGTCCCGGCCGTGGAGCTGCTCGCCCCCGAGGGCGGCAGCGTGGTCGTGGCCGCCGGGCAGTTGGGCGGCGACCCGGTGCTCGACGAGGAGGCCAAGCGCCGGTACAAGGAGCACCTGGCCCGGCTGGACGCCGAGATAGACCGCGCGGCGGCACGGGACGACACCCGGCAGGTCGAGGCGTACGACCGGGAACGGCAGGCCCTCCTCGACCAGTTGCGCACGGCGGCGGGGCTCGGCGGCCGGACCCGCCGCCTGGGCGACCAGACCGAGCGGGCCCGCAAGACGGTCACCGCCCGCATCCGCGACACCCTGCGCAAGCTGGACTCCCTCCACCCCGAACTGGCGGCGCACCTGCGGGAGTCCGTGACGACGGGCACCACCTGCGCCTACCGCCCCGACCACACTCCGGAGTGGCGGCTGTGAACCCGTAACGCCCGTACGGCGGCCCGCAACGCAGCGGGCCGCCCCCCCCCCCCCCGGCGGGCCGCCAGCCCCCCTGGGTGGGGTGGCCCCTCCGCCCCTCCGCCCCCCCCGCCCCCCACCCCCCGCCCCCCCGACCCGGTGGCGGGCTTGGACGCGGCGTTCACGGTGAAGGTCCCGCGCACGTCGT